>CALXKG010000193.1 GCA_944388825.1 uncultured Clostridia bacterium
TTTTAATCGGGGAGCAGTACCGCGGCAGGATCGTCACCAACCAAAAAGGCGACCATATCTGTATGGACGCCGGGGCCGGGTACGGCGAAAACCTCGCCGCCATCTGCCTCAACACCGGCTGGCAGTATTACCTTTCGACCAAAGACGACCCCGCCCTTCAGGACTGAATCCTTCCCGGGCGTCCAAAAGACCGGCTGTGGAAGGCTGGCTTTCGGGGCATTCGCCGGACGCTTGTAAGGTTTGTATTGTTATGATAACAACTTGATGGAAACGCACCACCTAAAAGGCTCCCTCCCTGAGGGAGCTGTCGGCGAATGCCGACTGAAGGAGTAAGATTATTCAGCAAAGCTGAATAATCAAACAGGTAAAATCTTTAAAAAGAAAAACAGCTTTCGCTTGTTTTTCCCACTCCTTCCGGCGCATCCGCGCCACCTCCCTCGGGGAGGGAGGCCGGGGTTAGCGCTTTCCGAAAAATTATTTTGTTTCAAAAAAAAACAAAAGGCCCCGTTCCCGGAGCCTTCCTGCAAAACTTACGAAATCATCGCCAGGATATCCGCCTTCGGCCGTGCGCCGACCGCCTGGCCGACGATCTTGCCGCCCTCGATGACCACCAGCGTCGGGATGCTCATCACCCCGAACGCCTGGGCCAGCTCCGGCTGCTCGTCGACGTTGACCTTGCAGACCTTGACCGCGTCCTGTTCGTCGGCGATCTCGTCGATCAGCGGCGAGACCATCTTACAGGGGCCGCACCAGCTGGCCCAGAAATCGACCAGCACCTTCTTTTCCGACTGGAGGACTTCCTTTTCAAAGTTTTCCCTGGTGATATGGAGCGCTGCCATCTAAAACCATCCTTTCCATAGTTCCCGTCTGCCGGGAGCGGTGTGTTTCTTACCTTGTGGCTATAGTATACCGCAAACTGCCCGTTTTTTCCGTGACCAGGTCACCGATAAAAAAGAGAATTTGCGGTATACTACAGATACATTCAACCCCATCCCTTAAAAGGAGGTCATCCCATGAAAGAATTAAAAGGCACCAGGACCGAGAAGAACCTGATGGAAGCCTTCGCCGGCGAGTGCCAGGCCCGCACCAAGTACACCTACTACGCCTCCCAGGCGAAAAAGGACGGCTATGTCCAGATCGCCTCGCTGTTTGAAGAGACCGCCAACAACGAAAAAGAGCACGCCAAGATCTGGTTCAAGCTGCTCCACGACGGGATGCCCTCTACCCCCGAGAACCTCGTCGACGCCGCCAACGGCGAAAATTACGAATGGACCGATATGTACGACCGGATGGCGAAGGAAGCCGAGGAAGAGGGCTTCACCAAGATCGCCCACCTCTTTAAGATGGTCGGCGCGATCGAGAAGGAGCACGAAGCGCGCTACCGCAAGCTGCTGGCGAATATCGAAGGCGGGCTTGTCTTCTCCCGCGACGGCGACACCATCTGGCAGTGCGCCAACTGCGGCCACATCGTCATCGGCAAAAAGGCGCCGGAAATTTGCCCGGTCTGCGCCCATCCCCAGTCCTATTTCCAGATCAAGGCCGAGAACTATTAACCCCCAAACGCATTTCACCCCCGCCGCCCTGTTTATCGGACGGCGGGGGTTTTGCGTTATGCAGAGCGGCGTCAAAGGGATATGCGCGGCCGTCAAGCTAGCCGTTCAGCCCAGCCCCGCCGCCTTCCGCAGCTTGTCCGCGTCGGCGATCTCCACCGACCCGCGCCCGGCCCGGACGGCCCCTTCGGCGGCGAAGTACCGCAGCATTCGGGAGACGACCTCCCTGGCCGACCCCATATACCGGGCGATCTGGTCGTGGGTAAGCCGGATGACCGGCCCGCCCTTTTCCGCCTCTTCCAGCAGGAAGGACGCCAGCCGCCTGTCAAACCGCATGAACAAAATCTGCTGCATCACCCAGACCGCGTCGGACAGCCGCCCGGCGGCGGCGGCGAGGGCGAAGTTTTCGGCGTAGAGGTTTTCCCCCGCGACCGCGGCGAAAGCCGGCCCGTCGACCACCAGAAGGGAAGTCTCCTCCTCCGCGTCGATCATCACGTCCAGCGAAAAGCTCTTCAGCGCGCAGGGGGCCGACAGGATGCACACCTCCCCCGGGAACGCCCGGAAGAGGGTGATCTCCCGCCCCTCCTCGGACAGGAGGTAGCCGCGCAGGCACCCCGTTTCCACCACCAGCACGCCGGTGCAGCCGCCCATCCCGTGGACGTTTTCCCCTTTCCGGTAGCGGGCGGGGCGGGTGGCGGCGCACAGCCGCCCCTGCTGCGCCCCGGTCAGCCGGTCCCAGAAGGGGAAGTACCGCTTAAAGAAGATGGGGCACGCTTTTTCGTCCATCGTCAAAACGGGTTCCCGGCCCCGTCGGTATCCAGCCCGAAGAAGGAAAGCGCCTTCTGGATCGCCAGGTCCCAGAACCGCCACTCGTGCTTATACCCTGGCGTCGTCTCAAAGGCGGCGTCCAGCCCGATCGTTTCCGCGAACTTCCGGAAGTCCTGGAAAGCGGGGTAGAGCATATCGTCCTCCCCGCAGGCGAAGTAGAGCCGCGGCAGCTCCCCGGTTTTCGCCTTTTCCCTGAGGATATCCCAGGTGTTTTCCGGCCCGGCAAGGAAGTCGTCCAGGTCTTTGTAGTTGACGACCGACTTCTGCATCCGCTCCCACATCCCCGGCTCCTTTTCCGGCATATCGGCGAAGTTGCGGGGGGAGGCGGAGAGGACGGCCGCCGCCGCGAACTTTTCCGGGTGGTTGAAGGCGTAGACGCAGGTCCCGCGCCCGCCCATGCTGAGCCCCGCGATGAAGTTGTCCTCCCGCTTGTCGCTGGCCGGCAGCCACCCGTAGACCAGCGGCATCAGCTCGTCGAATAAAAAGTCGTACATATTGTACCCCAGCCCGTAGCTCGGCCAGTTGCCGTAGTTGGTGTTCATCCCGTTGGGGCAGACGACGATCAGATCCTTTTCGCAGGCGTACAGCTCGATATTCGATTTCCGCAGCCAGTCGGTGTGGTCGCCGAAGGTGCCGTGCAGGAGCCAGAGCACCTTATACTTTTTCCCGGAGCCGTAAAATTCCGCCGGGCCCGCCTTCCAGGGCTTGTCCGGCAGGATCACGGTCACTTCGGTGTTGCCGGAAAGGCAGCTGGACTGGAAATTCAAAGTCATCAATGCCATATGGAAAGATCCTCCTGTTACAGTGTTTTGCGGATAAATTCCGCGATTTTTTCAAACAGTTCCGGGCTCCAGAAAGTCCCCTCATGTTCCGCCCCCAGCACCCGGACAAGTTCGGTGTGGACGCCGTGGCGGGCCAGTTTTTCCGCCATCGCCTCGCTCTGCGCATAGGGCACCAGCGGGTCCCGGTCGCCGTGGACCAGCAAAAACGGGGGATAGGGCCGGTCCCGGATCTTGGAGATCGGGTCGATGCTGGCCATCCGTTCCTTCTGTTCCGCCTCCGTCTCGCCCAGCAGCCCGAAAAACTGCCGGCGGCTGTAGTCGTCCGGCGGCAGCGCCCGGAGTTCTTCCAGCCTCCCGGCCAGCAGCCCCGCCGCGTCGGCCGGCCCGAAGCAGTCGACCACCATTTTGACATGGTCGGACTGTCCCGGGTATTCCTCCGTCCGGTAGGCGGGGTCGTCGCCGGTCAGCCCCGCGAGCAGCGCGGTGTTCCCGCCGGAGGACGTCCCCCAGATGCCGATCCGGCCGGGGTCGATATGGTATTCCGCCGCCCTTTCCCGCAGGTAACGGACGGCGGTCTTGACGTCCAGGAGGAAGGCCGGGGCGCGGTGCCCGTCCAGCGCCGAGCGGTGGGTGACCATGGCGACGGTATACCCCTGCTGCGCGAACCGCCCCATCTGGGCGAGTTCATACCAGATGTTGGGGCTGGTCCAGCCGCTTCCCTGCACAAAGACGAAAGCGGGGTACCGTTTGCCGTCATCCACCCGCTGGGCGGCCTGCGGGAGCAGCAGCGTCATCTTCAGTTCCGGGTATTTTTCCGAATAGGAAATATCCGGCCGCACCTCCGCTAGCCCCCGGTAGCCGGGGTTGTTGGCGATCTCGCTGTATATCACCTGCGCCATCTTATTCCTCCCCGCTGTAGAGCTGGCCGGGGTCGTACCGGACGCCGAACGCGCCCTTGCCGGCATAGCAGCTGTTGCCGCCAAACGCGGCCTCCTGCATTTCGCCCTTGACCGTCCCGTTTAAGATCCCTTCGCAGACGTCGATGGCGTCCTGGTTGATGGAGGCCGGCATCGGCAGGCAGTCGACCCGCGCCGCGTACCCGATATGCCCGTTGTAATCCCGGTCGTAGTACGGCTCGAGGGCCTTGAGCTTTCTGGCGGCCGCCAGCAGCGTATCCACCCCCGACTTCGGCTTTTTCGACCCCATCGACGAGAGGAGGGTATTCCCGTTGCAGGCGTCGCCGGTGAAGATGATCCGCTCCCGCACGTCCAGGAAGGAGAGCCCGCCCGGCGTATGCCCCGGCGTCTCATAGACGGCGACCTTCCGCCCGCCGAGGTCGATCAGATCCCCCTCATGCAGCGGCTTCATCTCCGGCAGCTTCTCAAACGCCTTTACATCATCTTCCGTTACCGCGAACAGCCCGCCGCTCATTTCGGCGAGCACCTTTACATACCCCTTCCGGGCCTCCGGCGTCAGCGTCCGCGCCATCTCGAAGTCGTCCGGGTGGAGCCAGACTTCGTCAAAATACCCGATGCCCCCCACATGGTCGACGTGCCCGTGGGTGCACGCCACCATCAGCGGCTTGTCGGTCAGCTTCCGGCAGAGCGCCGCGATGTCGAACGTCCCGGTGCCGGTGTCGATCAGCAGCGCCTTATGCCCGCCCTCCAAGAGGAACATCGCGTCCATCCCGTACTCGTTGATGCACCAGGTCTTGTTTGCGATCATCGAGACGATCGGCCCCTGAATCTGCATAAAAATCCCATCCTTTCCTGTCAGAAAATGGTTGAATCCTTACATCCCAGTATACCGTAACCCCGCCCGATTTGCAACCCCGCCGGGAAAATTTTTGGGAAACCCCTACGGTGTCCCTGCGGGACGGTAAAAAAACGCTCCGGAGAGGTTGGCGGCCCAATTGCCGCGCTGCCTCTCCGGAGCGCTTTTATTTTATGCGCGAAGTACGCTTCATTCAAATATTTTCTTTCCGGTAGATCGCCTTCAGCTTCTCCCCCGTCGCCCGCATACTCCGGCTCTGCGCCGTCCGCATCCCGGCTTCGGTGAGGGAGGGGAGCCGCCCGTCCAGCATCCCCCCTGCCTTCTTAACAAACCCGTCCACATCCTCCGCCATATAGGCGTTGACCCCGTCTTCCAGCCACCCGCGGTAGACGGGGATATCCTTCACCAGCACCGGCACGCCGCAGGCCAGCGCCTCCAGCACGACGATCCCTTCCGTCTCCTCGCTGGATAAAAAGGCGAACAGGTCGGCCCCGCAGTAGGCGTCCCGCAGCTCCGCCTGGCTGACGAACCCGGGGAACCGGCAGTTGCCGGGGGCGCTTTCGATCGCCTCTTTGACCGCCGCCGGCACGAGGTTTAGGGGCGTGTGCCCAAACCAGATAAAGGTGCATTCCGGCATCCGCCTTGCCATCTCGACAAACGCGGTGATCCCTTTCCGCTCGATAAAGTGCCCGGCCGAGATGACCACCTTTTCATTTTCCGCCAGCCGGTACCGCGTCCGGAACCGCATCCGCGCTTTTAGGGACGGCGCGAAAAACTCCGTGTCGATCCCGTTGGTGAGGGAATAGACCGGTTTTTTGATGCCGTAGCTTTTTAAAAGCCCTTTGGAATAGTCGGTCGGCGTGATGACCACATCCCCCAGGTTGTAGCAGAAGGTGATCCAGCGCTTAAACAGCGGGGCCAGCAGGTTCGACCCGATGAACGAATTGCGGAAATCCTCCATCGTCGAGTGCCCGTAGTAGACGACCTTCCGCCCCTTTTTCCGCGCCAGCATCGCGGTCAGCGCCGCGTCGGGGAAGACGGTGTTTAAGTGGATCGGCCCGGTCTTTTCCCACCGGTCGGTCGTCGCGACCCCCGCTTCCCGCAGCATCTTCCGCTGGTGCAGGATGGCCTGCCCGACGCCGCTTTTCGCCACCAGCGGCATCGCCCCCGTATAGATCTGGACTTTCATGCCCATAACCCCCTTTATGTATGGTTATAATAAATACTTTGCGTATTGGATGTTTATTTCGCTGCCCTTAAGGCAGCGACAAAGTTTCACTTTGATGGACCAAAGGCTCTGCCTTTGGAAACCGCTTAAGGCTCTGCCTTAAGAATCCGGTCAAGGAGCAAAGCCCCTTGACAATCCCATATCCGACGCGGCGTGAGAAGCTCGCCTCACACGCATGAGACCGGCCGTGGGAGGCCGGTCTTCGGAACGCCAGTTGGACGTTTGGAAAGTTTGTACTGTTATTATAACAATACAACTTTCGGAAAGCGCAAGCCCCAGCCTCCTTCTCCAAGCCGTGTAACCCGCCCTTACCCGATCAGCTTGAGCAGCTGCTGCCACAAGACCGTCAGCCCCAGGCTGTAGGCCGCGATCCCGAACGGCTTGCAGAGCAGGATGATCGCGGTGAACACCTTCCATTTCATTTTGGTCGTCCCGGCGAGGTAGCAGAGGAAGTCGTCCGGGGCCACCGGCATCGCGATCGCCACCGCCAGCAGCTTGGCAAACGGGCTGCCCTCCCCGGTCCAGTGGTCGTACTTGGCGATCAGCTTTTCCGAGAACATCCGGTGCATCAGCGGCCGCCCGCAGGCTTTCGCGATCCCGAAGGCGAGGAGCGACCCGGCGCAGATGCCGATGTAGTTGAGCGCAAACCCGCCCCACGCCCCGTACATCATCACCCCCACCAGGCATCCGAGGCTCCCCGGCAGGACCGGCAGCACCACCTGCACCGCCTGGAAGAGGACAAAGACCAGTATCCCGGCGGCTCCCAGCCCCGCGACAAAGGCCTCCATCGCTTCCGGCGAGGTAAAGAGCCCCGCTTTCCATCCGGCCGCCACCAGCCCGACGCAGGCGGCGAGCCCCACCGCCGAGACGATCTGCATCGCCCGCTGGAAATTCCTGTTTTCCATACGCTTTTCCATCTTTCCCTTTCTCCCTTCCTGCCCGGTTACAGCGCCGGCAGCACCCAGAACATCGCCGCCGCGCAGACCATCATCATCCCCGGCAGCCCCATCAGGTCGGCCTGGCTGCCGGCATCGTGCAGCCGGTGCCGGACCGCGACCTGCCGGTAGAGGATCTTCGCGATCCCGTACCCGATCACCGCCCCCAGCGTGTTGGTGATCAGGTCGTCGACGTCGGTCAGCCGCCCGCTGAACATCTGCGCGAGCTCGATGGCGGCCGAGAAGCAAAACCCCGCAGCCGCCGTCCGCTTCAGGCTCCGCATCTCCCGCCAGAGCAGCGGGACCAGCACCCCGAAAGGGACGCACATGACGATATTGAGCAGGCTGTCCATCAGATACTGCGGCGTGTCCTTCATCACCCCGGCCAGCGGCAGCAGCTGGAGCCGCGGCCGGAAGGCGCAGTTCCCGGCGTCCGGCAGCCCGGTCGCCGAATAGACCCCGCAGAGGTAGACGGCAAAGACGGCGAGCAGCCCCCGCCGCACCTTCGGCATATTCCGCCGGAAGATCTCCCATCCCAGCAGCATCGCCGGCACCAGCAGCGCCGATACCGCGCCGCTTTCCAGCCCGATGACGGCAAGCCTCGTCATTTCGCCATCCCCTTTCTTCCCTTGACCCGATTTTACCAATGCCTTGGAACCAACCGCCGCATAAAGGTTATATTATTTCTTGTAACAACTTAATGGATATGCACTCACTTCAAAGGCTCCCTCTCCGAGGGAGCTGTCGGCGAATGCCGACTGAAGGAGTGTGGTTAGACAGCTTTACAGTATAACCACATAAGCAAAATCGTTTGAAGGAAAAACAGCTTTCGCTTGTTTTTCCCACTCCTTCCGGCGCATCCGCGCCACCTCCCTCGGGGAGGGAGGCCGGGGTTAGCACTTTCCGAAAAGTTGTATTATTAATATAACAATACAACTTTTCATAAGGCGCAAAGCTGTATGAACAATTTTAATAGATAAATGCGCAGCATTTCCATCCATCATGCTTCCTTCTTCACTTCCTACCCCCATTATACCAGCCGTGGGAGCGCCCCGCCATCGATTTCCCTTACAGTTTCGCCCGATTCCTTACAATCCGGTAAGGTCAGCATCCGGGAAAGGGAAACTTCCCCCGTCCCGGCGTAATCTGCCGCCGCCGCGAGGGTAACGGCGAGGATGAACCGCAGGTCCCGCCCGATCGACGGGTCTGTCTCCGCATACCGGGCGTGGAGCGTTTCGAACAGCCCGTCCGCCGGCAGCGCCTTTTCCGCTTCGGTCAGCCCTTCCGGCGGGATATACCCGTGGAAAGCGGCGTCCATCTTCCGCTCGTAGCTGATATGGGCGGACAGCGTCCCGGGGTAGCCGGGGTTGTGGGGCCAGGTGAAGCAGTCGGCCAGATAGTGGCAGATTTTCCCCAGCCGGAAAAACCCGGCCGGGCTTTCCGCCCCCGTCCCCGCCAGCCTGTCCATCAGCCGTTTGACCTTCCGGGAGGCGGGCAGGAAGTTATGCCCTTCCAGCTGTTCGGCCGTCCGGCGGCAGAAGTGGGAGGTAAAGGCGATATCCGGTTCGACGTTACCCCAGAGGAAGGCGGCCTTCGCGGCCCCGCGGATGCCCAGTTCCCGGGCCAGCAGCTTCCCCAGGCGGAGGTGGCAGTTCAGTTGCATATGACTTCGCTCCTTTTCGTTTCTCTGACCATATTGTAAACTTTTCCTCTTTAAAAACCAATCGGACAGCCTTTTAAGGTTTCCTTAAGGTTTTCTTTTGGGGCTTTTATCCCGGTTTCCATCTTACCACCCCCACGCAAACGCCGGAAAAAGGGAAGGGGAGGGGAAGGTAAAAAATGTACATGATAATAAAAAACCGGCCGGACAACGCTTGTCCAGCCGGCCGATCCCGTGATTTTATTTTGCGGAAGCGAAATATTCTTCCAGCCCGTCCGCCGTCGCCGCGGCGAACTTCTGGATATTCGACGAATTGGTCAGGATCCCGCATTCCTGCGGGGTGGTCAAAAACCCGTACTCGATCAGCACCGCAGAGAACTGTTTGACCCGTGTAACGGCGTATTCGGAGAAGTGGTGCCCGCGGTTTAGCGCCCCCGACCCGTACTCCATCCGGGTATAGGCGGTAAAGATCTGGTCGCTCAGCTCTTCCGCCAGCCCCGCCGACCAGGGGTTGTTGTAATAGACCTCGACCCCTCTGGCCGTAAGGTTGGTGGCGGAGGAGTTGTGGTGGACGGATATGTACACCATCGGCTCCCATTCGATCGCCGCGTCCACCCGGTCGTAGAGGCTGTAGAGGTCGGCTGTGTGGTAGCTGGGCAGCAGGTAGACCTCCGCCCCCCTCGCTTCCAGCTCGTCCCGCAGCGCGGTCGCCTTGCGGTAATTTTCATCCGCCTCCTGGACGCCGCCGGAACCGAGCGCGCCGGGGTCGTACTTGCCGGTCCCGGTATCGCTGCCGTGGCCGGAGTCGATGACGATCCGCGCGCCCTTCAGCGACGAGACGGGGTTATAGAATTTCAGCTCCAGCGTATTCCCATGGTAATCGGCATACGCCCCGTAGTAAGCGCCCTGCGCGAGCGTCAGCTCGATCACGCACTGGGGGATGCCATTAGATGTCTTCGTCGAGACCTGTACGCCGGTGAAACAGCTGTCCGACGGGATATCCACATCCCCGGCGTAGATCCCGGTCGTGTAGTCGAAGGTGATCCGCACCTTCTTCGGGGAGAAGCCGGTGACCGAATTGGAGGTGGGGGAGGCGTAGCTGACATCCAGCACCTCGATGTTAAACGGCACTTTCCAGCTTTCGTCCACCGACAGGTAGGTGCACTGGCCGTCCGCATCCAGCGAGATGCCGCTGATCCGGTTTTCGCCCTGGCTGCCGGAGCTGGCGGAGACCTTCACGTCGCTTGCCAGCACCTTCCGCCCGGATTTCAGCCAGTAGACGCCGTTGGCGTCCGGGCCGGAGCTGACGTAGTCGATCGTCCCTTCCGGCAGCTGGTAGTAATAGGGGGCGGCGTATTCCTCTTCCCGGTCGTTTTCCGCCGGGATAAAGACGTCGGCGTAGGTATCGGTGACGGTGACCTGCTTGCCGGAGAAGCTCTGCGCCCCCGCAACGACCAGCATATCCCCCTCATATTCCCCGCCGGAAGGCCCGTCGTAGCTGTTTTCCAGCGCCGCGACGGTAAACGCCCCGCCGTTTTTCACCTGCGACCGGCCGTCCAGCGTCCCGGAAACGGTGATGGGGAGGGTCTCCCCGGCGGCGGAAGCGGGGAAGGTGTATGCGCCCGAGAACCAGGCGAGCCCGTCCCCGGCGGAGCCTGTCCGCTCCATGTCCAGCTGGGCGCCGCCGACCCGGACGGTCAGCGAGGCGCCGGCGGCCGCCAGCACCTCGACGGTTTTCGTCGAGCCGGCCGCGACCGTCGAGACGGTTTTGGGGGTGATTTCCTCTATGATCGGCGTCATCAGCCCTTCCGCCGCCCGGGCGGGCAGCGAAAACAGCATCAGACAGAGCGCGGTTAAGACGGCCGCAGCCCGGGCGGTCTTTGCTGCCGCCCTGGATGCAAAAGAGTGCAAAATGCTCATCCTCCTTACTGTAAGAGCGCGGTGAAGTTCTTCTTTTCCAGCTGCATCGAGGCGTTGGGGGAGACAAAGATCTGCTCGTACCGGAACAGGATCACCCCGCCGACATTGTCGTACTGGCGGGAGAGGTCGATCTGCCGGGCGATGATATCGGTGTTCTCGACCCATTCGTTCATGCCGGAACCGGCGTACTGGTCGGTGTTGCCGGACTTATAGGGGGACAGCCCGATCCGCAGCGTGACCCCTTCCGCCGTCGTCATCTCGCTCCACTCCCGCAGGACGGAGGCGTAATCGGCGGTCGCGTGGTCAAACCCGAAGTAGATCTGGGGCGCCAGGTAGTCGCAGTACCCCTCGTGGCTCGCCCAATAGGCGACGTCGGCATAGACCTTGTTGTAGTCGTTCTCGACGATCCCCTGGGGGCTGATGCCGAAGGTGTAGTCGCCGCAGGACTTGACGGTCTCGTACATTTCCCCGACCAGCGCCGTGATGTTCTCCCGCCGCCAGTCCGCCTGGGAGAGGGCGGAGCCGCTCGCCGCGTAAGAAGCGGCGTCGTAATCAAACGGCAGCCCGGAGGGGTAGAAGTAGTCGTCGATGTGGATGCCGTCGACGTCGTAGTTCCGGAGGATCTCCCGGACGCCGTCACAGACCAGCTCCCGCGCTTCGGAAGACGCCGGGTTTAAATAGAGCCGCCCGCCGTAGGAGATGAGGCTTTCCGCCCGTTTGGCGCTGTCGTCGTACCACTGCCGGACGGGGTAGCGGGACGGGACGCTTTCGATCTCGCTTTCGTACATCAGCCGCAGCGGGTTGACCCAGGCTTCGATGGTCAGCCCCATCGCGTGGGCCTTGTTGGCGAGGATCTCCAGCGGGTCAAACCCCGGGTCGGCCCCGATCGCGCCGTAGGCGTAAGAGGACCAGGGGAAGAGATCGGACGGGTAGAAGCTGTCGCCGTAAGGCCGCACCTGTACGATGACGGTATTCAGCCCGGCGTCCAGGCAGTTCTGGTACATTTCGCCGACGCCGGCGGAAAATTCCGCCTCGCTTTTCCCCGAGAGGATCGGTTCCAGGTCGAGGAAGGAGATCCAGATCGCCCGGACCTCGTTTTCTTCCGAAATATGGGTGCTGGCCGACGAGTCGGCGACCGCCGCGGCGTTCCCCAGCGCCGCGAGCGCCAGGTCCGCCTCATTGTCATACGCCGCCGCGGGGGCCGTGAGGGCCGCCGCAGCCATCACCGCCGCCCCCAGCGCCGCGAGGGTGCGGATAAAGACAAACTGTTTCACCTTTTTTCGTTCACTCCTTATGTTGGTAAGCGGGAATGCATCTCCGCGTGTTTTCACTATATAAGTGTCGCCAGAGTGGCAAAATGTTGCAAAAAGGGGAAATATTCGGGCAGAAAGATCCGGCGGACGGGTTCAGCGGCCTTCCCCCTCCGGCGTGCCGGAGGGGCCTGCGTTCCTTTCCTGGGGGCGGATGATGGTGATCTCCCGGGTATCGGGGTCGGCCTGTCCGCCGCGCCGGAAGGCGGGCAGTTCGCGGGTGATGTCCTCGGTGCGGGCGCCCGGCTTTTCGATCTCGACGGTGATCTGGTAGCCGCCCAGCGTCACCACCCGCCGCCCGACCGAGAGCGGCAGCACCGATTCCTGCCCGGAGGCGTAGATCCGCACCTCCCCTTTCTGGTTGCGGATGGCGGAAGAGGCGGGCCTGGTCTGGGTGATGACGACCGTCTGGACGTTTGCGGGGGAGGCGGGGGTCTTTGCCCCCAGCCGGTAGTCCAGGTCGGGGAAGGGGTCGGCGGCGGGCTGGACTGTCGGCGCGTCTTCGTCCGCCCGGCGCCTTTTATCCCGCAGCAGGACGAGCGCCGCGCCGCCGCCGGCCATGCAAAGCGCCGGCAGCCCGAAGCAGAGGACGGCCCCGGCGGTGGTCCGCAGCCAGTTAAACGGGTACCCGGCCCCCGGCAGCATCCAGTCGACCGCGCCCAGGATCTGCTCCCTGGCGATGCTGACCGGCTTTCCGTCTACCGCCGCGTTGTCCAGGCGGCTGTCCGACAGGACGAGGATGCCGCCCGCGTCGACCGCGACCGGCGTGTTTTCGGGGATCGAGCCCGGCTGCAGCCGGATGAGGCTCCCTCTGGGGTAGCCGGGGTCGCCGGTCAGTTCGACCGCCGCGTACCGGCAGCCGAAAAGGGTAAAGGTTTTACCGTCCGCGCCGTAAAGCAGCGCGCCGCAGAAGGCGCTGAGGGCGAGGGCAAGGGCCCCTGCCCCCAGCAGCGCGCCGGACAGGATTTTCAGAAAGGTCCGTTTTCTGGACATGGTTTATGCCTCCCCTGGGCCAAAGCTGGCCGCGCGGAATCCGCGCATATATACCTTTATTATCCTATATTTGCGGCGGTCTGTCAAGGTTCCCCCCTGCCGGTACATATAAATCCTGTTTTGGGCGTATTTTGGCCGCTGCCCGGCAGGTCCCCGGTAAGAACGGCAGCCAAACCTTCCATGCGGTGAAAGCCGCCCGGGGGGGGCCTCCCGCGGCCGGCCTTACGCGGATGGGGCGGGTATCTCACGCCGCGCCGGATAATGGGGCCGGGGGCCTGCGGCATACACTGGAAACAACTTTATTTATCATTTCCTTGTATTTCCCGAACCTCCCCGCCGAACGCGTACACCGCCGGGACGTCCCCGACAACCAGCAGCTCGGCGGTGGCCGTCTCATAGGGCACCGTGACCGTCTGCCGCCCGAAGGCGGTCGCGGCCGTGACCCGCAGGTTCATCCGCAGCACCACCCGGTATGCGGTCTGGTTGATGCCGGCCGACCGGGTCTCGCTCTCGCAGGTGATGGTGACCGCCCCTTCCGGGAGGTAGGTCAGCGGGATCTCCGGCCCGGCGTCCGGGAAGTATTCGCCGAAAAAGAGGCTCCCCAGGGGGATCCGGGCGGTATAGCGCCCGGCGGACAGCAGTTCGTCCGCCTTTTCCATCGCGGCGGTGCGCAGGGCGTGGAACTTCCCCTCGTCGACCGCCACCAGCTGGATCTCCCCGGCCGGGTTTTTGTCCAGCCGGACCAGCGCCCCGCCCGCCGCTTCCATCCCGGCGTCGGCGCAGGCGGTCAGCAGCGCCCCGCCCCCCCTGCGGGCCGCCGACTCCATCAGCTGGCCGCTTACCCGGTGCAGCCGCAGCCCGCAGAGCAGGACGCACAGCACACCGCATATCAGGAAAACGGTTTTCCGCCCGGGGAGGGCGCGCCCGGCCCGCCGCCGCCATCTGGCAATATGTCTTGTCAATGTCCGCCCTCCTTCCGGACAGTATATGCCGGGCGGGCGGGAAAATGTGCCGCCGGGCGGGGAAGGAGGGAATCTGTCTGCGCCTTCCGAAAAGCAGGATGAAAATTCGTATAAAATATTTGTTCATGACAAGTTTACGTTCCTCCCCCGGATTTTGGCCCGCGCACAGCCGCCCGCTTATGGCGCATTTCCCGCCGGGATCGCCCGGAAAACGCCGAAAACCGGCCGGTTTTGCACCGGGCCGGTTTTCGCCGAACGGGGGGTTTATATCTTTTTCAGATAGGGCGGGGATCAAAATTATTTTATGTATTGAATTTATTATACCGTCAGATGTATCCGAAGCTCCGCATCAGCCAGATCCAGAAGGTGAGGGTGAAGGCGGAGAAAAGGGTGGTGATGACGACGACCGACGAGGTCAGCTCCGCGTCCCCGCCCATATTTTTCGCCATAATATAGCAGGAAGGGGTCGCCGAACCGCAGAGCATCACCAGGATCGCGACCATTTTCTCGTCCCGGAAGCCGAGAAGCGCCGCGATGCAGAGGAAAACCGCCGGGATGACGGCCAGTTTGACCGCCGACGCGACGGCCGACAGCCGCAGCTTTTTCAGCGCCCCCGCGAATTCGAACGACGCGCCGGTGACGATCAGCGCCAGCGGGGAAGCCATCGCCGCAAAATTGTCCACTGTTTTGGTGATAATCGCCGGGAATTGTACGCCGGTGATGGAAATCACCGCCCCGATGGCGATGCCGATCAGGATCGGGTTGGTCAGGATCCCGATAAACGCCTTTTTCAGCGCCCCGTGCCCCTTGTTTTCCGGGTTTTCGAGGATCAGCACCAGCACCGAGAAGATGTTGAAAAGGGGTACCGCCCCGATGATCATCATCGGCGCCATCCCCGACGTCCCGTACATATTCTGAATGAGCGCGATGCCCAGCACCGCGGCGCTCGACCGACAGGAAGCCTGCACAAACGCCCCGACGCTCGCCTTTTCCCGGATAAACGCCCGGGCGAGCGCCCAGGTGACGCCGAAAAAGGCGGTGGTCGCGCCGGCGCAGTAGAGGATAAAGGCAAGGTCGAAGGTACCGGCAAAGTCGACGCCCGAAAGGTCGCGGATGAGGAGCGCCGGCAGGGTGACGGTAAAATTGAATTTTTCCGCCGCAGATGTAAACCCCGGCGTCAGCATCTCCTTCTTTTTCAGCAGGTAGCCGATTGCCATGACCAGGAAAAGCGGCATTGTCGAATTGAGGCTGAAAATCAGATTGTCCATAGTCACCCTCCAGTGTATGATTTTGTATGAACCGCATAATGGATAAGCATACGCCCCAAAGGTTCCCTCTCTGAGGGAGGCCGGGGATCGTGCCTTCCGAAAAGTTGTATTATTATAAAAAAATAACAAAAAAGATGCCGGAATATCTTATCCCAGCATCTTTACCTGTTATTTCCGCTTGGCGGCCCAGGCCTTCATCCGCTGGGCGCGGTCGAGGATGGTCTTGCGCATCCGCAGGTTTTTGGGGGTGACTTCGATCAGCTCGTCGTCGGCGATAAACTCGATGCACTGCTCCAAACTCATGTCCTTGGGCGGGGTGAGCCGCAGGGCGTCGTCCGAGCCGGAAGCGCGGGTGTTGGTCAGGTGCTTTTCCTTGCAGACGTTGACGACGATGTCCTCCGCCTTCGGGGACTGGCCGACGATCATCCCCTCGTAGACGTCGGCGCCGGGCCCGATGAACAGCTGGCCGCGCTCCTGGGCGTTGTAGAGGCCGTAGACGACGGCGACGCCCGTCTCAAAGGACACCAGCGACCCGGTCGTCCGGGTGGGGATATCGCCCTTGTAGGGGGCGTAGCACTCGAATACCGAGGCCATGACCCCTTCGCCCTTGGTGTCGGTCAAAAACTCGTTCTTGTAGCCGAACAGGCCGCGGGCGGGGATCAGGAACTCCATCTTGACCCGGCTGCCCTGGGGGACCATCGTTTGCAGCTCGCCCTTGCGGTAGCCCATCTTTTCCATGACGGCGCCGGTGCAGGTGTCCGGCACGTCGACGACCAGCCGCTCGATCGGCTCGCACTTTTTTCCGTCGATCTCTTTAAACATCGCGTGGGGGGTGCTGACCTGGAACTCGTACCCTTCCCGGCGCATCGTCTCGATCAGGATCGACAGGTGCATCTCGCCCCGCCCGGCGACCAGGAAGGTGTCGGCCGAGTCGGTGTCGGAGACCCGGAGGGAGACGTCCTTTAAAAGCTCCCGTTCCAGCCGGTCCTTGATCTGGCGGGAGGTGACGAACTTGCCCTCCCGGCCGGCGAGGGGGGAGGTGTTGACGCCGAAGGTCATCTCGACGGTCGGCTGGCTGATCTTCTGGAAGGGGAGGGGCTCGACGCAGTCGGGGTCGCACATCGTCTCGCCGATCGTGATGTTCTCGATGCCGGAGACGCAGACGATGTCGCCGATGGTCGCCTCGTCGCAGGGGACCCGTTTGAGGCCGTCAAACTGGTAGAGGGTGACGACTTTGCCCTTATAGCGGGTCTCGGGGTTGTGGTAGTCGCAGACGGCCACTTCCTGGCCGGTGCGGACCCGGCCGCGGGTGATCCGGCCGACCGCGATCCGGCCGACGTAGTCGTTGTAGTCGATCGACGAGACCATCAGCTGGAGGGGGCCGTCGGGGTCGCCCTGGGGCGGGTCGATGTGCTCGAGGATCTTGTCAAAGAGGGGCTTTAAGTCGGTCCCCTTCTGGTCGGGGGAGTAGGAAGCGACGCCTTCCCGTCCGGAGCAGTAGACGACCGGGGAGTCCAGCTGTTCCTCGGTGGCGTTGAGGTCGAGCAGCAGCTCCAGCACCTCTTCCTCGATCTCGTAGAGGCGGGCGTCCGGGCGGTCGATCTTGTTGACGACGACGATGATCTTATGGCCCAGCTCCATCGCCTTCTGGAGGACGAACCGGGTCTGGGGCATACAGCCCTCAAAGGCGTCGACCAGCAGCAGGATGCCGTCGACCATTTTGAGGATCCGCTCCACCTCGCCGCCGAAGTCGGCGTGGCCGGGGGTGTCGATGACGTTGATCTTGACGCCGTTGTATTCAATAGCGGTGTTTTTGGAGGTGATGGTGATGCCGCGCTCCCGTTCCAGGGCGTTGGAGTCCATGACCCGGTCCTCGACCACCTGGTTCTCCCGGAAGGCGCCGCCCTGCCTCAGCATCTCGTTTAAGAGGGTGGTCTTGCCGTGGTCGACGTGGGCGACAATGGCGATGTTGCGTAAATCGTTGCGAATCATGTTGGGTTTGTCCTCCTCTTCATCTCTTGCACTTATATATCTCTATTTTTGATTAAACGTAGGAATCGGCGCTGATGTTTCCGCCGCGAAGAAACGTGCGGCATAAAAAGTTTAGGATCGACCCCTTTTTAAAGGGGTCGCGGGAGTGGAGAGGGCAGAGCCCTTTCCCTTGCTGTCGCTTCCGTACTTCCGAAGCCTTTCCCGGCTATTCCACTTGAAATGGAGTGTGCGCAGCACCCAAAAAATGCTTCAAACAGCCTGTCAGAACCCTACTTGTGATAGGTGTTCCCCGCGCCGATCATAAACCCCCGGTAGATCTGCTCCAGCAGCATCACCCGGAAAAGCTGGTGGGGGAAGGTCATTTTGGAGGCCGAGAGCTTCAGCTGCCCCCGCGCCTTGACCGCGTCCGACAGCCCGTAGGAGCCGCCGATCGCGAAAACGAGCTTTCCATACCCTTCGGCCGGGAGGGACTGAAGCCGCTCCGCCAGCTGTTCGGAGGAGAGCGCCTTCCCCTCGACGCACAGCGGGATAAAATAGGCGTCCCGGGGGATCCGCGCCAGCACCGCTTCCCCTTCCTTTTCGACGCACCGGGCAATCTCGGCGGGGGAGGGGGAAAGGGGGAGCCTGTACTCCGGCAGCTCGGCGATTTCCAGCTTGCAGAAGGCGGAAAGGCGTTTTGCGTACTCGGCGCACGCTTCCCGCCAGTAGCTTTCCTTCAGCCTGCCGACCGTTAAAAGGGTAACGTGCAGCATTAAAACTCCACCGCCTTCCCATCGGTCGACTTGGGCAGGACCGAGAGCCGGCAGCCCCCTTCTTCCAGCCCCAGCTGGGAGAGGTACCCTTCGACCGCCTGGCGGGCGAGGGCGGGGCAGTTGTTGTGTTCGCTCAAATGCCCCAGCGAGAAGGAGCGGCAGCCTTCCTGCAGCAGCTGCCCGACCGCCCCGGCGCACTGGGCGTTGGAGAGGTGGCCGGAGCGGGAGCGGATCCGTTCCTTCAGATAGCGGGGGTAGGGGCCGTTTTCCAGCATCCGTTCGTCGTAGTTGGCCTCGATGAGGATATGGCCGCAGCCGGAGAGGGTCTCCAGGATCATCTCCGACATGACGCCCAGGTCGGTGCAGATCCCCGCCGTACCGCCGTCCGGCGTCTCGACCCGGTAGCAGACGCTGCCGGGGGAGTCGTGGGAGGTGGGGGCGGCCACGACGGTGAAGCCGCCGACGACCGTCTCCCGGCGGATGACGTGCAGTTCCTCTTCGCCGGTCAGGCGGCCGGTGTCCATCATCCGGCGGAGGGTCCCCTCGGTGCCGTATATGGGAATGTGGAAGCGGCCGGCGATCGCCTTGAGGCCCTTTACATGGTCGGCGTGCTCGTGGGTGAGGAAGATGCCCTTTACCGCCTCCGGCGCAAGCCCCTGGAGGGAGAGCCACTTCGGGAAGTTGCGCACCCCGACGCCGGCGTCGAACAGGAGCCCTTCGGTGCGGCTGCCGACATAGGTGGCGTTGCCGCTCGACGAGCTGCATAGGTTGTAAAACAGGGCCATGGGGACTCTCCTTTGACGGCAGAAAAAACGCTGCGGTTAGGCAGCGTTCATTTTTGGGACGGGATGTTTGGTTTTGGAATATTTCCGGGCGCCGGAAGTTAAGCCTGCTTTTGCATATAGCAGTCGGGGACGATCACCTTTTTGATGTCGGCGCCGAGGGCTTTGAGCTTGCGCTCGATCCCTTCGTAGCCCCGTTCGATATAATGGATGTTCTCGATCTCGGTGACCCCTTCGGCGGCGAGCCCGGCGATGATCATCGCGGCCCCGGCCCGGAGGTCGTTGGCTTTGACCGGCGCGCCTTTGAGCCGCCCGGTGCCTTCGACGACGGCGACCTTGCCGTCGACCGAGATATCCGCCCCCATCCGCCGCAGCTCGTCGACATACTTGAAACGGTTGTCGAAGATGTCCTCGGTGACGATGGAGGTGCCCTGGGCGAGGGTCAAAAGGGTGGTGATCTGGGGCTGGAGGTCGGTGGGGAAACCGGGGTGGGGCATCGTCTTGACGCTGGTCTTTTTAAGGATGCCGGTGCCGGTGACCCGGACCGCGTCGTCGTATTCGACCACCTTCGCGCCGATTTTGATCAGCTTGGCGGTGACCGCTTCCAGATGCTTGGGGATGACGCCGCGGATCAGGATGTCCCCGTCGGTGGCGGCGGCGATGATCATGAAGGTG
The DNA here is from genome assembly GCA_944388825.1 of uncultured Clostridia bacterium. GTDB lineage: Bacteria > Bacillota > Clostridia > Oscillospirales > Ruminococcaceae > Faecivivens. Next base: position 19,411 of record CALXKG010000193.1, read on the forward strand.
CCGGCCTCGATCTGGTCGGGGATGATCGAATACTCGCAGCCGTGCAGATGCTCGACCCCGCGGATCTTGATGACGTCGGTGCCGGCGCCCATGATCTCCGCGCCCATCGAGTTTAAGAAGTTGGCGACGTCGACGATGTGGGGCTCCTTGGCGGCGTTTTCAATGATGGTAAGGCCTTTTGCTTTACAGGCGGCCAGCATCACGTTGATCGTCCCACCGACGGTGACGACGTCAAAATAGATGTGGGAGCCGTGCAGCTGGGAGGTGGAGAGCCGCACCATCCCGTAATCGACCGTATTGTCCGCCCCGAGGGCCTGGAAGCCCTTGAGGTGCTGGTCGATGGGCCGGGCGCCCAGGTCGCAGCCGCCCGGCATCGAGACGTTGGCGTGGCCGACCTTGCCCAGCAGCGCCCCCATGAAATAATAGGAAGCGCGCATATTTTTCCCCAGCTCGTATTCGACGGTATCCGAATGGATGTGCCGGGGGTCGATGAGCAGTTTATTCCTGCAGGGCCGTTTGACCTCGGCGCCCAGGCGGCGGAGGATCTTGACGGCACAGTCGATATCGCTGATATCGGGGACGTTATCTATGAGACACGGTTCGTCGGAAAGAAGGGCGGCGGGCAGGATGGCGACGGCGGAATTCTTCGCCGCGCTGATGGTGACTTCACCCTGTAAACGTTTGCCGCCTTTGATGACATACTTTTCCAAAGCGACACCCCTTATTCTTATTTTCAGCCGCCGGCGGGCGGGGCTTTCCCCGCGGGGCATTTCCCGTTCCCCATCGCGTAACCGTCGGTACACTGATTTTTAACATTACCAGTATAGCACAACTCACCCCGCTTGAAAAGTTGTTTTTTACATTTCCCGCAAAAAAACCGCGCCGCTCCCGGCCGGGAAAACTGTCAGCTATCCACAACAAAGCGGGGAAAAGTTTGGCGGCTGCCGGCGGGCTGCGGGGGTTGCCAAAATGATTTCTGGTAATCTTTACTAAAAAACGCGCCGAAAATTCAGCCTCTGTTTTTGCCGGGCGGGGATGCGCCCCGGCGGGCCGATCGGTGGATGGGCGGGGAAAAGTGGAAAGAATTCCGGGGGAAAGCGGTGGAAAGAGGGGAAAAGGGCGCGGCCGCTGTCCGCATGGAAAAAACAGCCATCCGCCGCTATAGCATGAAACGCCGCCTGACGGCAAGGGGAAAAAGCAATAATTTTCGAGGGCAAATTTTGTCTAAGACGCGCGGAATTTTGCCCATCCATTCACTTTTCCCCATCCGCGGGGGCGTTAGCCTGGGCACTTGACAAGCAGTTGTTTCCCGTCCTATAATAGTTTCAGCTGCACTGCACCCACTAGATATAGTGGGTGAACAGATGATGACCTACAAAATAGCTAGTAGAAGGATGAGGCACATGATCACCAGGATAAAAAAGCGGGACGGCCGTACCGACGCCTTCAGCGTCGATAAGATCGCGATGGGCATCTTCCGGGCTGCCCAGAGCGTCGGCGGCAGCGATTACGAGACCGCCTGCCGGCTGGCCGGGGAAGCGGCGCTGCTGCTGGAAAAGCTGGTCGGGTCCGGGGCGGTCCCGGACGTCGACCAGGTACAGGACGCGGTCGAGAAGGTCCTGGTGGAAGAGGGCCACGCCGCCACCGCCAAGAGCTATATCCTCTGCCGGGCCGACCGGGACCGGGTGCGGGAGATGGACTCCAGCCTGATGCGGATCTACGAGGGGCTGACCTTCCAGCCGGCTTCCGAAAGCGACCTCCAGCGGGAAAACGCCAACATCGACGCCGACACCGCGATGGGGACGATGCTCAAATACGGGTCGGAGGGGGCTAAGAAGTTCAACCAGCTCTTTGTCCTGAAGCCGGAGCACGCCAGGGCCCATATCGAAGGGGATATCCACATCCACGACCTGGATTTCCTGACGCTGACCACCACCTGCACCCAGATCGACCTGAAAAAGCTCTTTTCCGGCGGGTTTTCGACCGGGCACGGGTTTCTGCGGGAGCCGCAGGATATCGCTTCCTATTCGGCCCTCTGCTGCATCGCGATCCAGGCCAACCAGAACGACCAGCACGGCGGGCAGAGCATCCCCTGCTTTGACTACTACCTGTCGGACGGGGTGCGCAAGACCTATAAAAAGCGGTACCTGGAGAATTTACAGAAGGCGGCGGATTTCCTGGCGCCGGAAATTGCGGACGGGCTGAAGGATAAGGTGAAGGCGGCCTGGACGCCGGGATGCTGCCCCGCCCTTTCGGAAAACGGATACCGGGAGGCGGAGCGGGCGCTGCTCCGCTCCGCCGGGCTGGACGGGGGGACGGCGGAGAGGATGCAGGATTTCGCCGCCCGTGAAGCGGAAAAGGAGACCGACCGCGCCACCTACCAGGCGATGGAGGCGCTGGTCCACAACCTCAATACGATGAACTCGCGGGCGGGCTCCCAGGTGCCCTTTTCTTCCATCAACTACGGCACCGACACCTCTCCCGAGGGGCGGATGGTGATGAAAAACGTCCTGCTGGCGACCGAGGCGGGGCTGGGGGCCGGGGAGACGCCGATCTTCCCGATCCAGATCTTCAAGGTAAAGGAAGGGGTCAACTATAACCCCGGCGACCCCAACTACGACCTGTTCAAGCTGGCCTGCCGGGTGTCGGCCAAGCGGCTGTTCCCGAACTTCTCCTTCCTGGACGCGCCGTTTAATTTGCAGTACTATAAGCCCGGCCGCCCCGAGACCGAGTGCGCCTATATGGGCTGCCGGACCCGGGTGCTGGCCAACCGCTACGACCCCGAAAACGAGGTGGTCACCGGGCGGGGGAATCTGTCCTTTACCTCGGTAAACCTCCCGCGGCTCGCGGTCAACGCCCACGGGGATGTGGACCTCTTTTTTAAAAACCTCGACAAGATGATCGACCTCGTCATCGAGCAGCTGCTCGACCGGCTCGCCATCCAGTCCCGCAAAAAGGTGCGCAACTACCCGATGCTGATGGGGCAGGGGGTCTGGCTGGGTTCGGAAAAGCTCGGGAAGGACGATACGGTCGGCGAGGTGTTAAAGCACGGGAGCCTGACGCTGGGGTTCATCGGGCTGGCCGAGTGCTTAAAGGCGCTGACCGGCTTCCACCACGGGGAGTCGGAAGAGAGCCAGAAGCTGGGGCTCAAGATCGTCTCCCATATGCGGCGCCGGATGGACCAGACCGGGGAACTGACCGGCCTCAACTTCACGCTGATCGCGACCCCCGCCGAGGGGCTGTCCGGCGTCTTTGTCCGGCAGGACCAGAAGCTGTTCGGCAAGATCCCCGGCGTCACCGACCGGGAGTACTACACCAACTCCTTCCACATCCCGGTCTATTATGAGATCTCGGCCTTTGACAAGCTGCGGCTGGAAGCGCCCTACCACGCGCTGACCAACGGCGGGCATATTTCCTATATCGAGCTGGACGGCGATCCGACCCAGAACCTGCCGGCCTTTGAGGCGGTCATCCGGTATATGAAGGAGATCGGCATCGGGTACGGGTCTGTGAACCATCCGGTCGACCGGGACCCGGTCTGCGGGTATACCGGCATCATCGCCAACGAGTGCCCCCACTGCCACCGGCGGGAAGACAAGGGCGAGAAGGGGCAGGAGCGGATCAAACGGATCCGTGCCGGGCGGAAGACCGGGTAAGGGATAGATGAAGAATGACGGATGGAAATGCCGCGCATTTCTCCATTTTATATTCTGTGCTTTGGAGGCTGGTTAAATGGGCGAAGCGTCGCTTCAGATCGCCGGGATCGTCCGGGAGTCGATCGTAGACGGGCCGGGGCTGCGGTTTACCGTCTTCTGCCAGGGCTGCCCCCACCACTGCCCCGGCTGCCACAACCCCCAGACCCACCCCTTTGCGGGCGGGCAGGCGGTGGCTGTCTCCCGGCTGAACGAAGAGATACGGAAAAACCCGCTGCTTCAGGGGGTGACCTTCTCGGGCGGGGAGCCTTTCTGCCAGGCGGGGGCGTTCGCCGCGCTGGCGGACGCGGTGCACGCGCTTCATAAGGACGTCTTCTGCTATTCCGGCTGGACGCTGGAGGAGCTGTGGGAAAAGGCGGAGGCGGAGCCGGATGTGGCGGCGCTGCTCCGGAAGATCGACTACCTGGTGGACGGGCGGTTTGTGCTGGCCGAGCGGGATCTGTCGCTGCGGTTCCGCGGGAGCCGCAACCAGCGTCTGCTGGATATGGAAAAGAGCCGGGCGGCCGGGAAGGCCGTGCCGGCGGAGATATGAAAACAGGCGCTGGAGAAGGGTTCCAGTGCCTGTTTTTATCTGCCTGAGGAGAATCCGGGCAGCTCCATATTGATGGATTTTTCGGTGAATCCGTATTTTTTATAGACGGCGTAAGCATCCGTATTATTCGCGTTGACCTGGAGCTCGACCCCGTCATACCCATTTTCCCGCGCAATCTGCGCGGCAGCCTGCAAAAGCTGCCGTCCGATGCCGCGGCCGCGGTGCCCGGCGTCTATGGCGAGGGTATCGATAAACAGGACCTCTCGGGTTACCTGGTTTTCCGATTCGATATGCCGGTGCAGGTACAAAAGGATACCGGCGGCTTTCCCGTCCGTTTCGGCCACCAGCAGCCGCTGTCCGGCCACGGCTTCCAGGAATTCCAGGCGGGGCAGGACCGGCGCACAGGGTTTATAGATATCCGGCCGCCAGGAGAGGTGCAGGGCGTGCACCTGCTGCATGATCTTTTCGGCCTGTTCGTAATCGTCAGGGACGGCGGGGCGGATGATGACGGGTTCCATGGGATTCCTTCTTTCGGGTATTTTAGTTATCAGGTTACCGCAAGAATGTTGGGGACTCGACCCGCCCTGCGGGGCGGGCCAGGCCGCGGCTGTGGCAGTGACAAAAAGACGGAATGGGGAGGTACACGCGCGGGGAAAAGCGCGGTTCAGAGTCCCCCGTGGCGCGGGGGTGCGCCGGATTGGAAGGTTTGCCGGGCAAACGGGGGACTCGACCCGCCTGCGGGCGGGCCGGGCCGCGGCTGTGGCAGTGACAAAAAGACGGAATGGGGAGGTACACGCGCGGGGAAAAGCGCGGTTTCGCGCCCGGCGCGAAATGCCGGCCAGGCCGTCCGGCCGGCAAGCGGTTTTCCGGGTTTTCTCACATTTGCATATCGAAGATAGGCAAATGTGAGAAAACCGCCGTTCAGAGTCCCCCGTGGCGCGAAAAATCCCGGCATCATCAAAGATGATACCGGGATTTTTTTGGCGCGCCACGGGGGACTCGAACCCTCGACCTTTTGATTCGTAGTCAAACACTCTATCCAGCTGAGCTAGTGGCGCAGACTGCCGCCTCGTTTGGCAACAGGATAAGTTTAGCACAGCAGGCGGCGTTTGTCAAGGGCAAAATGCGAATTTCCGCGAAAAACCGGTTACAGATAGGCGTAGGGTTCCCCCGCCCGGATCCAGTGGACCGGCACGCCGGGGATCAGCGGCGGAAGCCAGCGGGCGGCGTACTTCATCCCCAGTTCCTCGCTGTTGAAGTGGCCCAGCTGGAGGATCGTCTTCTGCCGCCCCATCGCGGCGGCGTCCCGGACGTAGCTCATGACCGTCCAGTCGATCAGCTCGCCGGCGATCATGACCTCCGTTTCCCCCATCATCATTTTGGTGTTGGTGTCGTCAAAGGAGAGGTTCCCGCCGCCCACATAGGCGACCCGGGAGACGCTGCCTTCCGTCCTGCCGATCGCCCGGACGGCGTTCAGCCGGAGCTTTTCCTTTAAGAAGGCGGCCAGCGCCCCGACCGTCGTCTCCGGCAGGCGGTAGAACATCGGCCGGCGGCCGGTATCCGCCCGGTAGGGCTCCCAGCCCAGTTCCTGCATGACGCCGTAGTAGATGCCGTCGGGGTCGTGGGCGTGGAGGTGGTCGTGGTCGCGGTAGATGGCAAGGCCGCTTTCGCGGATGACCCGCATCTTTTCTTCGTAGGTCGGGTCGCCCGCCAGCCAGTCGGTCGTGTCAAAGTGGCTGTAAAAGGCGGGCTCGTGGCAGACAAGCAGGTTGCAGCCGAGGGCGGCCGCCTGCCGGACGACCGCATAGGTCGGGGCGCAGCTGACCGCCACCGCCCTGACCGGCTGGGACGGGTCGCCGCATTTGAAGCAGTCGCAGGTTTTCGGGTCGTCGATGGGCGGATGGTAGGCGAGAATGCGGTCGATGACTTGCTGGATGGTCATAGGATCCTCCTTTCACAGAGGGCGGTAGGGCTGTTACAGTTCACAGGCGATCGTGACCGCGCCGGTGATGCCGGTGGGGGAGAGGGGCGGGTTGCCGGACAGGCTGGGGCGGCCGTCGTTTAGCGACTGCACCTTCCGCTCCAGCGTCGTCGCCACCTCGATCACCAGCCGGTTGACCCCTTCGTGGGCGGCGGCGGAGATGTCGTAGCGGTAGGGCGGGGCGATGCGGGTCCCGATATGGACGCCGTTGAGCCAGACTTCCGCCGCTTCATAGCAGTCGCCGATCGTGAGTTCCTTCGCCCCCTCCGGAAGGGTGACGTCGGCCTCATACCGGTAGTAGCCGGAGAAGTCCGGGTAGATGCGGGCCATGTTGAGCGGCGACTCGAGGGGGAGCGGGTCATGGAAGCGGGGGTACTCCCCGGCCGCCGCGCGGGTGACGGTGAACCCTTCGACCGGCGCGGAGAAAAGCCCGGTATAGGGCCGGACGACCGGGTCGGCCGCTTCCGCCGAGAAGGTGACGATGGCCATCGTGAGCGGCTCGACGGTCAGGCGGAGGGTAATCGTATCGCCGTGGGGGGTATATTCGACCGCGCGGAGGAGGTTGTCCTTCGCGTCATAGAGGGCGGGGGTCCCCTCGGCGCGGACGGTGACTTCGCCGGTGAAGGCCTGCCCCGGGTCTTCGTTTAAGAGCAGCAGCGTGTCCCCGCCCCCTTCGCCGTCCCGGTAGTGGTAGACGGTCATCCGCCGGTGGGCGGGGGCGAGGGCGACGTCCCGGGTGACAAAGCCCGCGAGGGTCCTGGCGAGCCGGGACACCGGGACGGCCTGGCAGGCTTGCAGGATGGGGAGCAGGCGGGTGGATTCTTCATCCGTCCCATCGCTTAACCCGTCGGGGACGTTTTCGGTGAAGACGACCGGGAAGCCCGCTTCTTCCGCCTGCTCGATAAACCGGGCGGCCTGGATGGGAAGGTAGCGGCTGTAGGGGATCACCAGGACCTGCACCGGCCGGCCGCCGATCCAGAGGGCGTTTTCCGTGAGATGGGCGTCGAAGGCGCCGGGGCTGCCCAGCAGGTCGGCCGGGACGATGTCAAAGTCGATCTGGTGCTCGAGAAGTTCCCGGCAGACTGCCTGTTCCGGCTGGTAATCGCCCGCCCATTCGCTCTCGCCGTGGTAGAGGACGGCGGCGTCCGGGAGGGAGATGCCGCCGCTGATCAGGTGGCAGACCCGGTTCATGTATTGAACCAGCTCGCCGAACGCCCGGTACTGGGGGTTTTCCCCGTGGGCGTAGAAGTGGGGCGGGCAGTCGGGGTCGGGGAAGGCTTTGGGGGAGAAGGCGTGGGGGGTGAAGTGGTTGATGCCCCGGGCGAGGAAATGGTCGGCGAGGTACTGCATCGTCCGGACGCCCGTCTGCCAGCCGTAGGCCCCGAAGTTCTCGCAGAGGGCCCGGCCGCCTTTGCGGGGGTCGATGTGGGCGTGGGAGGAACCGAGCTTGCCCAGCTCATAGTGGTAGAATTCGCCGTCGCCGGGCCGGGCAAAGCCTTTGGCGCGCATCGAGTCGCCGCCGCCGATCACCACCTGGCCGCCGATGTTGTCGATGCCGGCCATATGCTGGCCCGCGAGGCTGCGGAAGTAGTGGCCCATGCTGGGGCCGAGGCGGGCGTGGGCGCCGTTGTCCTCGACGATGTGGCCGATGTACTGCACCCCGTGGGCGGCGCACCAGTCGCCCAGCTGGTAAGAGAAACACCGCTCCACCAGGCGGGTGACGCTGTCCATATACCCGACCCGGACCCTGGCGTCCGTCTGCCCGTGGTCGTAATCGGCCCAGAGGGCGGGGAGCAGGTCTTTCCAGTCTTCGCCCAGCCGTTCCTTCAGCATATCCGGCATATACCGGCTCCAGGGGAGGGCCATCTCCTTATGGCCGACCCGTTCGTCCTGGTCGTAGCCGACCGTGTTGCCGATGCAGGGCTCGTCCGAGAAGAAGCCGGCGATGACCGAGCCGAACTTGTCCTTATAGCGGGCATAGTGGGGCTCGTAGACGGCCTTGATCTGGAGGGCGCAGGAGGCGTCGTCCAGCATATTGATATAGTCCTCCCGTCCGCCGCCGTCGTGGGAGAGGTAGAGGGCGTAGATCTTCCAGTAGCCCTCCGGCACCTCCCAGTAGAGCTTGCCGTCCTGCACCGCGCCGGTCAGGTCGACCCACTCGCCGGCCGTGTCGCCCGGCTCCGTCCGCCAGGCGACCAGGTGGTAGAGGCGGTTGTCGTTGAAGACCTTTTTGTCCTGCCGCTGGTCAAAAAAGCTGAAGGCGGGCATCGTGAAGGGGTGGATGAGCCTGCCGACGTCCAGCTCCACCTCCCCCTTTGGGCCGCAGACGTCGGTGCGGGCGCAGCGGAGGTATTCTTTGCGGAGGGAGATGTCCGCGTCCTTTACCGCCCCGGCGGCAAAGCCGGTCGGGAAGTGGGCGTCGTCCAGGATCCAGACCTTCATCCCGCGCTTTTCGGCTTCGTCTAACAGGATATCCAGGTCGCGCCACCAGCCGGGGCCGGCAAAATCGGGATGGGGCCGCGCTTCCAGGCAGACCGCGCCGCAGCCGGCGCCGTGGATGACGCCGATGTATTCCCGGAGCGTCGCCTCGTCTTCGCCGTGCTGCCACATGAAGGGGAGGATATAGTTTTCGCCCTTCCCGGCAAGAAGCTCTTCTATCCGCTTGTTTTTCATTGTTTTCCGTCCTTTCGGTGCTGTTTTCCTATCCGTAGGGGCATCCAATGCCATTGTTTCCATCATACCATACCGAATGAAATTATGCCATAGGGCGGGGAGATTTTCGTGAAAAATCCACTAGTTTTTCCGACCTGTCTTGACAAAACGGACAGGGGGCGGTATACTGTCAGTCGGACATAAAAACAGGGGCGCGGCCTTTTATCGGGGCCGCTGAGACCCGCAAGGGGACCCTCTTACCTGATCCGGGTCATGCCGGCGTAGGGAGTTTTTAACATATGCGGTATGATATGGTTAAAAGCTGCGCGCCTGCGGAAACGTGGGCGCGCTTTTTATGTACCTTACTTTTAGGAGGGCTTTTTATGAGCCAGTCAACTGCCAACACCCGTTCCTTCTCCCATACCCGCACGATGGTCGAGTGCGCGCTTCTGATCGCCATCGGGATCGTGCTGGGCAAGATCTCCATCTTCAGTATGCCCTACGGCGGGAGCGTCACCCTCTTTTCGGCGCTGCCGTTTGTGCTGATCTCCTTCCGGCACGGGATCAAGTGGGGGCTGCTGTCCGGGTTTGTCAACGGCCTGATCGGGATCGTCACCGGGTTTTACCCGCCCCCTTCCGGCACCATCCCGGCGTTTATCGGGGTTATCCTGCTGGACTACCTGCTGGCGTTTATGGCGCTGGGGCTGGCCGACCTGTTCGCGAAGCCGTTTAGGAACCGGCTGATCGGCGTCGGGGTCGGGACGGTCGTCGCTTCCCTCCTGCGGCTTGTGTGCAGCTTCCTTTCGGGGTGGCTGCTCTGGGGCAGCTACCAGGACAGCTATGAGTGGGCGATCGGCCTGCCTACATGGCTCTATAGCCTTATTTACAACGGTTCCTACATGATCCCCGAGACCATCCTCACCGCCGTCGCGGCCGTCCTCCTCTGCAAGTTCGCGCCGAAGCTGTTTAACCGGGTGTAATCGAAATGCCCCCAGTCCGGGAACGGGCTGGGGGTTTTAAAATGTATTGCATTTGTGCACACAAAGGCGTATAATATAAACAGGAGGTGTTTACGATGGCAAAAACTGCAAATTTGAATATCCGTATGGATCCGGAAATTAAAGCGGAGGCCGAAGCGCTCTTTTCCACTTTCGGCATGACGGTGAGCGACGCCGTGAATATTTTCCTGCATCAATCCCTGCTGGAGGGCGGCCTTCCATTCGCGGTCAGGCAGCCCCGCTATAACGCGGAGACGGAAGCGGCGATGGCGGAAGCGCGCGCGATCCTGGATGGGAGGATCCCGGCGAAGCGGTATGATTCCGTTCAGGACATGATGGCGGCCATTGACGCCGGGGATGACGGCGAATGCTGAAACTGCTTTTTACTACGCAATTTCGCAGGGATGTTAAGCGGATAAAAAAACAGGGAAGGGATATCGCGCGGCTGAACGCGGTTTTGGAGCTGCTTCAGGCGGAAGAAAAACTCCCTTTTTCGTACCGCGACCATCCTTTGGCGGGAAATTATCTTGGGTTCAGAGAATGCCATGTTGCGCCGGATTGGCTGCTCATTTATGAAATCCGGGAGGATGAGATGGTGCTGGCGGCGTCCCGCACGGGAAGCCATGCCGAGCTGTTCGGCAAATAGGTGGGAAATGGTTGAAACAAGCCCCCCAGTTCGGGAACGAACTGGGGGGCTTTGCTGTTTTTTATCCGGGGTCATCCTTTCAGCTGCATAGCCGGTAAAAGGAGCTGGGAAACAAAGGCCTTGGAAGAAAATTTGCCGCCATTATCAAACTTCTGGAGGAGGGAAGCCATGTTTTCCTCCCAGTGCTCCACATCCCGGGAGTAGTTGACGAAGAGCGTCTGAAGG
>CALXKG010000194.1 GCA_944388825.1 uncultured Clostridia bacterium
CAGCCGCAAAAATTTCGATACCAAAAAAGCCGAACGGTATTTCAAAGAGCGCAGGATCCCGTACCAGTTTATCGACATGAAGGAGAAGGGAATGAGCCGCGGGGAACTGGAGAGCGTCCTGAAGGCGGTCGGGGGGCTGGACGCGCTTTTGGACCCCGCCTGCAGGGATAAGGCGCTTTTCACTCTGATGCAGTACCTGTCCCCTGCCGACCGGCTGCAAAAGGCGCTGGAAAACCCGCAGGTCTTCAAGACCCCGGTCGTCCGCAACGGCCGCCAGGCGACGGTCGGCTACTGCCCGGAGGTCTGGAAGGGCTGGGAATAAAGGAAAAATTTGATCTGCATAACTGAACGGATACGCACACAAAAAAGGCCCATTTCCCGAGGGGGCTGTCTGCAAAGCGGGCTGAAGGAGCAAGGCCGTTCGGCAAAGCTGAATAACCAAACAGGTAAGGCTTTTGAAGGGGAAACGGCTTCCGCTTGTTTTTCCCACCCTTTCCGTCGTCTTTGATGACGCCGCCCTCGGAGAGGGAGGCCGGGGTCTGCGCCTTCCGAAAAGTTTTCATTGTTCTTTATGGTATGCAAAAGGAGGTCAACCTATGCCAGCCAACTGGACGCCCCAACAGCGGACGGCGATCGAAGCCCGCGGGGGCCTGCTTGTATCGGCCGCCGCCGGCAGCGGCAAGACTGCCGTCCTGACCGAGCGGATCACATCCCGTATTTTGGACCGGGAACACCCCGTCGGCGCCGACCGTTTTCTGGTCGTCACATTCACCCGGGCGGCCGCCGCCGAAATGAAGGGCCGCATCCGGGAGCGGCTGCGGCAGGAGCAGGCCAAGGCCCCCGGCGACGTCTTTTTACAGCGGCAGGCGATGCTGCTTACCCGCGCGAAGATCTGCACGATGGACGCCTTTTTCGGGAGCCTGGTCCGGGAAAACTTCCTCTCCCTCGGCCTGCCGCCGAACCTGCGGCTGGTGGACGAGGCGATGCTGACCCGGATGACGAACGATACCCTCCGCGCCCTGCTGGAGGAACAGTACCTGATGGCGGAAGGAGGGGAAAACCCGGATTTCACCGCCCTCACCGCCTTTTTCGGCGAGGAGGACGACCGCGCCCTCTCACGGGAACTCCTCTCCCTCTATGGGCGGCTGCGGTCGGTGCCGTTCCCGGAGAACTGGCTGGAGGAACAGCTTGCCCTTTATGAGCGCCCGCCCGCTTCCCCGTCAGGATCGGCGTGGGGGCAGTCCCTGCTGCGGGAGGCGGAAAGCCTTTGCGGCGCCGCCGCCCGGATGCTGGGCCGGGCGCTGGAACGGGCGGAACAGGCCGGGTATTCGGCCAGGCCGCTGGACACCCTCCGGGAGGAGCTGGACGGGCTGAACCGGTTTTCTTCTCTCAGCTGGGACGGGCGGAAGCTGCTGCTGGATACCCTCTTTTCCGGCCACCGGGTCGCCGCCCCCCGCAAAAACTGCGCGGAAGAGGACAAGGCGTTTGTCGCCTCCTGCCGGGACGGCGCGAAAAAGCTGGTCAAGCAGGCGGCCGGGCTGTTCCCCGCGACCGAAGCGCAGTTTGCCGAAGACCTCCGCGCCCTTGCCCCGGCGGTCCGCGCCTTTTTCGGGCTGGTGCAGGCGTTTGCCGGCCGGATGGCGGAAGCGAAACGGGCGGCGGGCGTCGCCGATTTCGGCGACTTTTCCGCGTTTGCCCTCCAGCTGGTCGCGAACCCCGATGGCACCCCTACGCCCCTTGCCCGGTCGATCGCCGGGCAGTATGAGGAGATCCTGGTGGACGAGTACCAGGACACCAACCGCCTGCAGGATATGATCTTCCGCTGCATCAGCCGGGACGGGGAAAACCTCTTCCTGGTCGGGGACTTAAAGCAGAGCATCTACCGCTTCCGCAGCGCCAACCCGGCTGTTTTCCTGGAAAAGAAGGAGCGCTATTTCCCCTACGACGGGGAGCACTTCCCGGCCCTCGCCCCCCTTTCCAAAAACTTCCGCTCCCGGGTGGAGGTGACGGAGGCGGTCAACTACCTCTTTTCCTGTGTGATGTCCCCCGAAACCGGCGACACCGCGTACGGCGAAGACGAGGCGCTCCACTGCGGGGCGGGCTATTACCCGCCGCTGCCGGAAGGGGAGGCGGCTATCACCCTCCAGCTGCTGGACGGCGGCGCGCTCCCGGCGGCGGAAGAGGAGGAAGAGCCTGTCGCACTCTGGCTGGCCGAGGCGAAGGCGCTGGCCCGGACGATCGGCCGGATGATCGCCCGGGGGGAGAAGGTCTATGACAAGGGGACCGGTTCCCTCCGGCCCTGCCGGGGCGGGGACTTTGTCATCCTGATGCGGGGGGTCCAGTCTTCCGGCAGCGCCTATGTCGCCGCTTTGCAGGAGGAAGGGGTCGGCGCCCGGCTCTGCGCCGCCTCCGGGTACTTTGATTCCCGGGAGGTGTCGCTGATGATGGCGATGCTGGAGGTGCTGGACAACCCCACCCGCGACCAGCCGCTGGCGGCCCTGCTGCTTTCGCCGGTCTTTTCCTTCAGCTGCGACGGCCTTGCCCGGCTGGCCCTGTCGCGGCAGGGGAAAAGCCTTTACCAGGCTCTGCTTGCGGAGAAGGGATCGGACGGCCCGGACGCCGCCCGGGCGGCCGCGTTTACGGAGCTGATCTCCCGGCTGCGGCGGAAGGCGGCGGTCAGCCGCATCTCCACCCTGATCCAGTACATCTACGACCAGACTGATTTTATCGAGGTCCTAAGCCGCGGGGACGGGGGCGGCGCGCGGGAGCTGAACCTCCGGCTGCTGCTGAAGTATGCGGCCGATTACGAGGCGGGCGGCAGCAGCGAGCTGTCCGGTTTTGTCTCCTACCTCCGCGCCCTTGCGGAGGAGAGCGGCCGGTTTACGGCGGCGGTGCCGGCCGGGGAGGCGGACGAGGCGGTGCGGGTGATGACCATCCACGGCTCCAAAGGGCTCGAGTTCCCGGTCGTCGCGGTCGCCCGCTGCGGCAGCCGGTTCAATATGCGGGACTTTACCGCCCTCTCCCTTTTCCATCCCGAGATGGGCTTTGGGATGCAGCGGGTCGAGCGGGAGCTGCTCCGCCGGTATAAGACGGTCCCCTATGCCGCCGTCGCCGCCAGAGAGAAGCGGGATATGCGCTCAGAGGAGATGCGCCTTCTCTATGTCGCGATGACCCGGGCCAAAGAGCGGCTGATCCTCTGCGTCAGCGAAAAGGACCTGCCGTCCGCCGTCCGCCGCGCCGCCGCCCTCTATGCCGGCGGGGACCGCCCCGCCCCGGCGGCCGTCGGCAGCGCTGTCAATTACGACGCCTGGCTGCTGGCCGCCTTCCTCCGCCACCCGGCGATGGAAAAGTGGCGGCAGCTGGCGGGGGCGGAGCTTCCGGTCCAACCGGCCGGGTTCCCGCTTCAGGTGATCGAGGCCTCCCTGCCGGAGACGGCGGAGCCGTCCGTCCCGCAGCCCCCCGCCCCCGACCAGGCGGCGCTGTCCGCCCTGCTCGCCCGGTTTGACTGGGTCTACCCCCACCTTGCCGAGACGAAGATCCCTTCCAAGCTGTCGGTCACCCGCCTGACCCACAGGAAGGCCCGCGTCAGGCTTTCCGCCCCCCGGTTTGCCGCCGGGGCGGGCGGGAGGCTCGCCGAGGAGGTGGGCGGGGACGAGGTCCTTCTGGAAAAGCGGGCGGCGGAGCCGGGCGTCACCGCCCCCCACTTTACCCCTGCCCAGCAGGGGACGCTCTTCCACCGGGCGCTGCAATTTGCCGACTTCCGTTCCGGCCGCGCCGACCCGGACGCCGAACTCGCCCGGCTGGTAGAGGCGGAATACCTGACGCCGGATGAAGCCGCCGCCATCGACAGGGCTGAATTCGCCGCTTTTTTCCGGTCGGATCTGATGGGGCGGATGCTGGAGGCGGATGCCCTCTACCGGGAGTACAAGTTTTTTGATACCATCCCCGCCGCCGAAGCGGGCTACCCGGAAGGCGGGGAAGCCGAGATCCTGCTGCAGGGGATCGCCGACTGCGTGTTTATGGAAAAGGGAAAAGTCTACCTGGTTGATTATAAGACCGACCGGGTGGGGAGCTTTGCGGCCTTAAAGGCGCGCTATGCCCCGCAGCTTGCCCTCTACCGCCGGGCGCTTTCCCGCCAGCCGAAGTTTCGGGAGCTGCCGTTTGGCGGCTGCATCCTTTACTCCACCTGCTTAAGGGGGGATATAGCCTTCTGACGCGGGGGAAAGGCCGCCACCCTCCTGAATTTACACAACGTTTATAGAATCCACCTCCAAACGCACTTGACAAATTGCGCCTTTTCCCGCATAATAGATATGTTAAAAAGCGATAAAAAGCCGTGAGCGGCCAGAAAACGGTTGGGGTATTTTGCACGAGAATCCCCTCCGGTTATTTTTGACGGCTGAGCGGACTTCGTATCCTGTTTTGCAGGATACCGATGAAAGGAACGAAATCAGGTTATGTCATTATTCGGCGGTTTGTTTAACTATTCCAAACCCGGTCCCGGCGTCGACAAAGACGGCCCGAAGAAAAAGCGGTTT
This sequence comes from uncultured Clostridia bacterium, assembly GCA_944388825.1. Taxonomy (GTDB): domain Bacteria; phylum Bacillota; class Clostridia; order Oscillospirales; family Ruminococcaceae; genus Faecivivens. The sequence continues at coordinate 4,539 of CALXKG010000194.1, forward strand.
TTCCTCTTTTTCGAGCTGTTTGGGCGGAAGTTCTGGAAACTTATCGAGCTCAACCTCCTCTACGTCCTCTGCTGTATCCCGATCGTCACGATCGGCCCCGCGACCTGCGGGCTGGTCTACATCCTGCGCAACTTTGCCAATGAAAAGCCGGTCTTTATGGTGTCCGACTTTTTTGACGCCTTCAAGTCCAACTTCAAGCAGGGTTTTGCGCTGGGGATTTTGGACATCCTCACCTCCGGCGTCGTCGGGTTTGCGCTTTTATGGTATATTGCGAACCAGAACCTTTCGATCGCGATGGCGATCCCGCTGGGCATCTGCATCCTCGTGCTGCTGATTTTGATGTTCATGCGGTTTTATACCTATCTGATGGCCGTCACCGTTGAACTGCCGGTCCGGTTCATCATCAAGAACAGCTTTATCTTTTCCTTCCTGGGCCTGAAGACCAACTTCATCACCGCCTTCTGGACCATCCTGCTGGTGGTCCCGCTGATGTGGTTCCTCTTCCCGGCGTGGGTGCTGGTCTACCTGGTGATCGGCTTTGCGGCCGTCTGGTTTATCGCGGTCTTCAACTCCTACCCCTATATCGTCAAATACATCATCGAGCCCCACGAGAAGCAGATGCGGGAAGAGATGGGCGAAGAGGATGAGGACGAGGAAGAAGATGAAGAGGACGAACCCATCTTCACCGACATCGGTTCCCAGGAAAAGCCGGCCCTTCCCGAAAAGAAATCGGGCGGCAAGCAGAAGATTATACGGTAAATGCAAAATGCCTTCCCCCGCGGGAGGCATTTGAGACTGTCGAAAAACAAGTTTTTCGACAGAATAACATCCGGGCTGCATGCACTCCCTACGGTCGCACACTTGCCCGGATCAAGGTATTTTTTCCGCCGTACATG
>CALXKG010000195.1 GCA_944388825.1 uncultured Clostridia bacterium
CCTCCCCGAGGGAGCTGTCATCGAAGATGACTGAAGGAGTAAGATTATTCAGCAAAGCTGAATAATCAAACAGGCAAAACTTTTGGTAGAAAAACAGCTTCCGCTTGTTTTTCCGACTCCTTCCGGCACATCCGCGCCACCTCCCTCGCAGAGGGAGGCCGGGGTTCGTGCCTTTCGAAAAGTTGTATTGTTAAACATAACAGCAATTAAATTAAAGAAGTGGCACGAACATGAAAATCAATCACAAAGTAATGTTATTGGGTATGTCCATTATCTTATTGAGCATGGCCTGCAACGTCATGAGCAGCACAACATGGGAAGCTCTAAATAGCTTCGTAGGCGACTATGGCCATTGGGTCGGCTTTCTTGTCGTCATTTTAGGTATGTTCTTCCCGGAGGAATAACCCCCTCAAAGTTTAATGCCCTGTCTGGCAAACCGGACAGGGCATTATCTTTTTCACTTTTTCTTCCCGAACTTACTCTCGGTCCCGTTCAGCAGCCGCTTGATATTCGCCCGGTGGAGCCAGATGACCATCCCGCCCCAGAGGATCCCGACGGCCGTATCCGAGATAACCGTCCCGGTCTGGCGGACGAGCCCGTCTATGAGCGTCAGGATGGGATAGAGCGCCGCGACGGTGATCGACCCCAGCGACACCATCCGGCCCGCCAGGAAGACGATGAGGAAGACTGCCAGCAGGATGAGCAGCACCCGGTAGTTGAGCACCAGTATGACCCCCGCCGAGACGAGGATCCCCTTCCCGCCCCGGAAGCCGTAAAACACCGGGAAGCAGTGCCCCAGCATGACCCCCAGCGCCACCAGGTAGTTGCCGTAAAACGGGAAGGCGCCGAACCCGTCCCCGGCCCCGAGTACGATGACAAACAGGTGCCCCGCGAGGGCCGCGATCGTCCCCTTGAGGAAATCCCCGACCGTGCAGGCCACCGCCGGCCACTTCCCGAATGTCCGGGCGATATTGGTCATCCCGGCGTTGCCGGAACCGTAATCCCGGATATCCTTATGATAAACAAGTTTGCTGATAATAATGGCAAAGTTGGCGCAGCCGATGAGGTAGGACGCCATAAGCGTCAGCACCATCGCGATTGCCATCCGAACCGATTCCATAAACCCCTGTCCCCTTCCTGCCTGTCTTTAAAAGTCCAAACCCGTCACGCGTCGTCCCGGTCCCGCTCCCGGATGATAAACCGGATCGGCGTCCCGTCGAGGTTAAAGGTATTGCGGATCTGGTTTTCCAGATACCGCTGGTAGGAGAAATGGAAGAGGTCGCGCCGGTTGACGAAGGCGACAAATGCCGGCGGGCGGGTAGAAGCCTGGGTCATGTAGTAGATTTTCAGCCTCCGCCCCTTGTCGGACGGCGGCTCCACCCGGGCGACCGCGACGCTTAGGAGGTCGTTTAACTGCCCGGTCGTCGCCCGGAAGCAGTTGTGCTCGTAAACCGTCTTGATCAGCTCATACAGTTTCCCGACCCGCTGCCCGGTTTTGGCGGAGATGAAGATAAACGGGACATAGCTCATAAAGCTGAAGTCATTTTTCAGCTTGTCGGTAAATTCCTTCATCGTCTTATCGGTCTTGTCCTCGACCGCGTCCCACTTATTGACCGCGACGATACAGGCTTTCCCCTGCTCATGGGCGTACCCGGCGACTTTCGAGTCCTGCTCGGTAAACCCCTGGGTGGCGTCCAGCATGATGACCGCGACGTCCGCCCGGTCGACGGCCATAAACGCCCGCAGGACGCTGTACCGCTCGATGCTGTCCAGCACCCGCGATTTGCGGCGGATCCCGGCGGTGTCGATAAAGGTAAACTTGCCAAACTCGTTTTCGACCTCGGTGTCGACCGCGTCCCGGGTGGTGCCGGCGATATCCGAGACGATCACCCGTTCCTCCCCGGCCATCCGGTTGATGAGGGAGGATTTGCCGGCGTTGGGCTTGCCGATGACCGCGACCTTGATATGGCCGTCGTCCACATCCTCCGCATCCTCTTCCGGCAGGTATTTCAGCACCTCGTCCAACAGGTCGCCGGTGCCATGCCCATGCACCGACGAGACGGCGACCGGGTCGCCCAGCCCCAGGTTATAGAACTCATAAAACTCCGGCGGCGGCGCGCCGACCGAGTCGCACTTGTTGACGCAGAGCACCACCGGCTTGCCGCTTTTTAGAAGCATCTGGGCGACGTCCTGGTCGGTGGCGGTGACGCCGTCGCGGATGTTGGTGACGAGGATCGCGACGTCCGCCCGCTCGATCGCCACTTCCGCCTGCCGCCGCATCTGGGAGAGGATCACGTCGTCCGACTGCGGCTCGATGCCGCCGGTATCCACCAGCATAAAGGTATGCCCCAGCCATTCGCAGGGGGCGTAGATCCGGTCGCGGGTGACGCCGGGGGTATCCTCGACGATCGAGAGCCGTTTCCCGGCCAGTTTGTTAAAAAGGGTTGACTTGCCGACGTTGGGCCGGCCGACGATCGCCACAATGGGTTTTGCCACTTTCCTCATCCTTTCCCCGGGCCTTTCCCGGACATAGAAGCTGTCTTTTATTATTATACCATAAACGGGAAGCGGCGGACAACCGTCTTCCCGTTAGAAATTTGCGTCTGTGTTTGTGGATTGAAATGGGTATTTCGCTGTCTGAAGGGGTGGTTGGCCTATGATTTTTTTGAACCATTTTCTGCGTGCTGCGCACCCTTCATTTTGGGCGCAGCAGCCGTGGACAGTTGCGGAAGTACGGAAACTGGCCGCCTGCCAAGGAGCTCTGCTCCTTGGCTTCTCGCCAGCCCTTTAAAAAGGGCTGGACCCTAAACTTCTTATGCCAATGTCCGTTCCCGCGAGACAAAGCCCAGCAGTCTGAACGCTTCGGCCCCGCAGGAAACAGCCATAGGCCCACTGGGTTACACCGTCTCCCCGATCATCGCTTCCAGCAAACACCCGCCGTCCCCGGCGTCCACCTTGGTCATCCTGACCCCGAGGGCCGCTTCGATCTCCCCCTGGGAAATATCGTCCAGGAAGACGTCGGTGTGGAATTTCAGCATCGAGTCGGGGAACAGGAGCGTCTCCCCTAGGTCTTTGCCCTTCAGCTGGGCGATGATGTCCTGCCCGGTCACCAGCCCCGCAACGGTGATGTTGTGCCCGAAAAAGTCGTTGACAATGGGATAGACCAGGCACTCCACCCCCGGCCATTTTTCTTTTACAATGGCGGCCAGCTCCTTCAGCTGCGGGGCGGCCAGCTGCCCGGTGGCGATCGAGACCCGGCGTTTGCGGCCGTCCCCGTCGTAAAGGGGCAGCGTCTCCATAAACTGCTGCCGCTGGAGGGCCAGCATCCCGACCCCGTTCTCCAGCTGGTTGAAATCGCCGTAAAACGCGGCGTCCGGGATTTCCCGCCCGGCCAGCAGGTAAAACTCGTCCGACGCGTAGCAGATCCGGTCGCCCCAGATTTTCAGCTGTTCCTCCCCCGCCCGTTCGAGGATATCGACGACCGCCGCCGCCTCCGCCGGGGCGTAGGGCCGCAGCGGGTAAAGCCCCTCCCGGTATTTGGTGAGGCCCACCGGCACGCAGGAGATGGTCTTGAGGGCGGGGGCCAGCTTTAAGAGGTCCTTTAAACTCCGCTCCAGCTCTTCCCCGTCGTTGATCCCGGGGCATAAGACCAGCTGGGCGTTCATCGCGATCCCCGCTTCGGCGAACCGGTCCATGATCTTCAGCGCCTCCCCGGCGAACCGGTTGTGCATCATCCGGCAGCGGAGCGCGGGGTTGGTGGTGTGGACCGAGATGTTGATGGGCGAGATCTTCATCTTGATCGTACGCTCGATGTCGTGTTCCGAAAGGTTGGTCAGGGTGATATAGTTGCCGTAGAGGAAGCTCAGCCGCGCGTCGTCGTCCTTAAAGTAGAGGGTCGGCCGCATCCCGGGGGGCATCTGGTCGATGAAGCAGAAGATGCACTGGTTGCGGCAGCTGCGCTGCTCGTCCATCAGGTCGTTTCCAAAGGACAGCCCCAGGTCGTCGTACTCCCCCTTGCGGATATGGACCTTCCGCTCTTCCCCCGCTTCCGACCAGACCAGGAGGTTGACGTTTTCCGAGGCCATAAAAAACCGGTAGTCGAGGAAATCCTCGATCTCGTTGCCGTCGATCTCCACGACCGACTCCCCCGGGCGGATGCCCGCCCGCGCGGCGGGGGAATGGGGCTGCACGCCTGTTACCTGTACGCTCATAGTTTACCTCCCGGTATGACAGATGATATAAAGCTCGATTCCCTTAGGGCGGGAATAAGGGGTTTACCGGTTTATTACGGGTATTCCCCAAAACACCGGCGCTATCCCCGTTCCCATAGAAAAAGCGCCCAGTAGGCAGAGCCTAACCGGGCGCCTTGATCTTTGCGGGTAACAGCCGTCGATCAGGCTTCCTTGTGGATGACTTCGACGCCGTTGTAGTAGCCGCAGCTGCCGCAGACCTTATGGGGAGCCTTCAGCTCGCCGCAGTTGGGGCATCTGGAGAACGCGGGGACGTTCAGTTTCCAGACCGCGCTGCGTCTTTTATCTCTTCTGGATTTGGATACTTTTCTCTTCGGGACTGCCATGGTTTAAAACCTCCTCATGGGAATATCAAACGGGGAATCGGGGCAGGACAAACCCTCCCCTGAAATTTAAGATAAGTCGGGAAACAGCTCGCGCAGCGCCTGCCAGCGCGGGTCGATTTCCTTTTCGCATCCACAGGGGCCGAAATTCAGGTCCTTGCCGCATTGGGGGCAGAGCCCTTTGCAGTCCTCTTTGCACAGAACTTTGGTAGGCAGTTCCAGAAAGAGGTCGGCCCGGGCCAGTTCGCCCAGGTCCAACTGCCCGTCCGCGCAGACGACAAACTCGGTATCCTCGTCGCCGCCGGACAGCTCTCTGACCAGAATGTGCGAGAAACGGTATTCCACCGGCTTCTCAAACGCCTTCAGGCAGCGGTCGCACCGAAGCGACAGGACCGATTTCACACTGAAAACGAGCCTCACCACACCGGCCCTGTTTTCAATCTTCCCTGCCACCTGTACGGGCTGCTGAAAGGGTGCATAACCCTGGAAGCTTTCCTTTGAAAAGTCAAGGCAGCCGCCGACCGGCTCACTCGCCCCGACCGTATCAAACAATCTTCTTAAATCCATTTTCATTTCGACACCTCATAATGCCACGAACTTTATTATAATATCCCGCCGCCCCATTTGTCAACCCCCATCCCGCCGGCATCCGTAGAATTTCCATGTCCGGCGGGCCGTTGAATTAGGCGTTTCGCCAAACCGCCGGCAGCCGGCAGGCGGCAAATCCCGGAATAATCCATCCGCCGCCGGGCCCCGCCCTGCCGGGAAAAAGAGGACTTGGGAAAGGCCGGTCGAAAAAAGATGAAAAAACGGGCGGATTTTCCACCTGTACGCCCGCCTTTTCCACACTCTTAACCAAGTTTTCCACATTCGCCTGCTATGCAGTCCGCCTCCCCGGGGAGCCCATCCGGCGCAATTCCCCGGTTTTTCGTCATTTTGCGCCTTTTCCCGGCCGTAAAACCGGGTAAGCGCTTTTATATATTCGTCTTGCACAAAATATGACACGATGTTTTAACCATTCTGCCCATCTTCATGAATTGTTCAGAAAATTATTTTGACAACAGAGGCTTTTCATGCTACAATTATAAATATACAAAACAAGCGCGGGACAGGGGCGA
>CALXKG010000196.1 GCA_944388825.1 uncultured Clostridia bacterium
AAGCCGCCGGACGGGATTTTCCCCTTCCGGCGGCTTTTTTGCGCGAAAACAGTTGCCGGGCGGGGCAGACTGTGGTATAATAAGGGAAAACGGGCGTTTTACGCCGGAGAGGAACCAGAAAATGAAAGAACGGATGATTGCGGCGCTTTTCTGCGCCGGGCTGCTGGCGTTCGGGCCGGTTTCGGATGTAACCTCCACCTTTCCGGGGGGGGGTAGCCTGTGCGCTTGATCTGATCGTGGAAGAGGATGGCGCCGATGTTTCGGATGGAAAAATCGAGACGTTTGCGGAACTGAAAGCGGCTGTCGAACAGGGCGGGGAATACACCCTGCTGGGTAATATTCGGCTTCAAGAGGATTTTACCCTTTCAGGCGTCACGCTGAAAAGCTGGACAGATTCTTCTGTGTCGATTCACACAAATGGGCATACGCTGTCGATGGAAGAAGGCGTTACGCTGGACGGGGTAACGGTTGACATTCGCGGAGACGATGATCTTACGAAGCGGGATATTTTCAATATGTACGGCGGCAAGATTACCGGGGTTAAGAACAACGAGGCCGTAGATTTATTGTTTGGTACGTTTAATATGTACGGCGGTGAAATTACCGGGAATCAGGGTAGTCTTGGCAGCGTTTACCTGGGCGGCTGGCGTATTGGCGGTACGTTAATAAGCAGTACGTTTAATATGTACGGTGGTACAATTTCCGGAAATACCACCAATCGCCGCTGGGGCGGCGGCGTTTATATGGCCTGCGGCACTTTCAATATGTACGGCGGCACGATTTCGAACAACACGGCCCAGGTAGACAGATACGGCAACGCGGGTTGCGGCGGCGGCGTCTATGTAGAAGATGGCGTTTTCAATATGTCCGGCGGCGATATCTTGGGGAATGTGGCCGAAAGCAGCCGCGGCGAAGAAGCGGATTATGAGCCGGGATATGGCGGCGGCGTCTATCTGTGTGATGAATCGTCGTTTACCATGACCGGCGGGACGATTGCCGGCAACCGTGCGGATACCGGCGCGGGCATCTTCTGCGAAAACGGTACAGACACTACGGTTACATTGTCCGGCAGCAGCCTGCGCATTGAAGACCCGGTTTTTGTACTTCCATCAGTTGGGGAGGATGGCAGCTTATGCCCGGCCCTGTTTGCAGAAAAGCTGAACCTTCCGGCAGACCATCCGGTTTTGATCGAGTTCCCGGGCTTGCTGCGCGATGAATTGGAAAATGCGGAGGATGTGCCGGAGGATATGGATCCCGTTGCCTATTACGCTTCGATCTTTTTAAACGACAGCATCGACGCCATCACGGCGGAAAACCAGCATATGTTCCGGCTGGTGTTTACCAGAGACGGCGTTGTCACCGAGCGGTACAGCCCGGTGAAAGGCGCGGACGGCAAGTGGACCTACGGCCCGGAGATCGTCCTCGAGCCGGAAGAACCGGAAGGATCCGAACCGGACGGGGAAGAAGGACCCGTCTTCATCCCCTCCGAACCGATTGCCGACGGCTGGCACACCTATTCGTCTGGGACGATGTATTATCAGGGCGGCAAGCGCACCCGGGGCTGGGCGGAAATCGACGGCAAGACCTTCTATTTCGACAGCACGGGGTACATGGCGGCCGGCTGGGTCGAATTTGACGAGGGCTGGCGGTATTTCGCCGAAGACGGCGGGATGGTCACCGGCTGGCTGCAACTCGGCAGCGTCTGGTACTATTTAGACCCCGGGACCGGCATCATGTATGACGATGGCCCGGCTACCATCGGCAAATCGACCTACTACTTCCACGACTGGGGCGGGATGGCGTCCGACTGGTGGTATGAAGCGGAAGACGGCTGGTACTATTTCGGCGGCAGCGGCGCGATGAAAGCCGCAAGCTGGCTCGAATGGAACGGTAACTGGTACTACCTCACCGAGACCGGGAAGATGGCCGTCAACACCGACGTCGGCGGGTACGCCGTAAACGCGGACGGGATATGGGTAAAGTAAGGAATGAATAATGAAGAATGAAAAATGAAAAGTGAAGAATGATGGATGGAAATGCTTCGCATTTCTCCATTTATCCCAATAATATAACTTTTCGGAAGGCACGAACCTCAGCCTCCCTCCCCGAGGGAGGTGGCGCGGATGCGCCGGAAGGAGTGGGAAAAACAAGCGAAAGCTGTTTTTTGCAAAAAAGGTTTTGCCTGTTTGATTATTCAGCTTTGCTGAATAATCTTACTCCTTCAGTCATCTTCGATGACAGCTCCCTCGGAGAGGGAGCCTTTAGGGTGCGTGCTTACCTGTTAGGTTGTTGAATCAACAAAAAGAGCTTTCCGGGTCCGGAAAGCTCTTTTTCGTTTACTGCCGTCCGCCGGCGGTCCAGACCTGTTCGGTCTTTGCCGCCTCGGGGGTATTCTGGGCTATCACCCCGACCAGCGGGTGGGGGACATAGGCCTCTTCCAGATAGCGGGTTTCTTCCGGCGTCAGGGCCAGATCGGCCGCCTTTGCCGCCCCTTCGACATGGTGGGGCTTGGTCGCGCCGACGACCGGGGCGGCCGCCTTGGTCAGCAGCCAGGCGAGCGCCACTTCGGTCATCGTCACCCCGCGCCGGTCCGCGATCTCGGCCACCCGGCCGATGATCACGGCGTCCTGCGCTTCGGTCGCGCCGTATTTAAGCTGCGCGTAGCTGTCCTCCTGAAGCCGCCTGGAGGTCTCGCCCGGGCGCTTGGACAGCCGCCCGCCAGCCAGCGCGCTGTAAGGGGTCATCGCGATATTGTCCTCCCGGCAGAGCCGCGCCATCTCCCGCTCTTCCTCCCGGAAGATCAGGTTGTAGTGGCCCTGCACCGAGATAAATTTCGCAAACCCCTCTTTTTCCGCCAGCGCGTTGGCCTTTGCCAGCTGGTAGGCAAAACAGTTGGAGATGCCGATATACCGCGCCTTCCCGGCCCTGACCACCTGGTTTAGCCCGTCCATGATCTCGTAGAGCGGGGTCGCGTAGTCCCACATATGGTAGATATACAGGTCGACGTAGTCCATCCCGAGGTTTTGGAGGCTCCGGTCGATCATCCGCCGGATGTGTTCCTGCCCCGAGACGCCGGCCTCGATCTCTTCCGGCGTGCGGGGGATGAATTTGGTCGCGAGGACGACTTCCTCCCGCCGGGCGAAGTCCCGCAGGGCCCGGCCGACATACCGTTCGCTGCTGCCGTTCTGGTAGCCGATGGCGGTGTCGAAAAAGTTGACGCCATGCGTTAGCCCGAGCTTGATGACCGCCCGGGATTCTTCCTCCCCCAGCGTCCAGCTGTGCTGGCCGGTTTTCGGGTCGCCGAAGCCCATGCAGCCCATGCAGATACGGGAGACGGTCAAATCGGAATTTCCCAGTTTTGTGTATTGCATACCGATCCCTCCATGGTTCCGTTTTCCTTTATTGTACCACATTCCCGCCGGCCGGTAAAATACCGGGTCGTTATGGCGGGGTATGCCTTCCGGTTATGGATAAAAGAAAAGGCCCCCGCCGTCCTGGGGGGCGGACGGCGGGGGCCGGAGGAGAGCCGCTTATAACAGGGAGGCCAGCAGGTTTAAAACGGCCAGCCCGCCGGCCACGGCGGCCAGGTAGATGGCAAACCCGCGGTAACGGGATTTGCCGCCGGTCTTTTCTTTTTCCGCAGTCTTCCGGACGGCGGCGGCTGGGATCCAGCGCATCTTCGGCATATCGTACAACATCTGAACGGCCTCCCTTTCTGGCCCGCCGGGCGGGCATTTTCTTTCAGCTTCATTCTATCGGAAGAATGAAAAGGGAAGCGGGTATTTTTGGTAAAAAGAAGGTAAAAATATGGCAAAATTGTGCGTCCGCCCTGCGGCGGGCCGCCGGTTTGCCCCGGAGCGGGTTGGAAAACCCCTGTATGCTTAAACCATGCGCTGAAATGAGACGGTAGCAGAGAAATTTCAAATACGCTTTAGCAGTTCCAGTTTACCCAGGGCGCCGGATGCTCCGCCGCCGGCGTTTCCCTGAGCGCCGCCAGAAGGGCGCGCAGCTCTTTTTCCGCCGCCTGGTCGTATGCGGCGGGCGCGGCGGAGGTCCCCAGCGCGTCATATGCCGCGGCGGCCGCCCCGTAAAAGCAGCAGCCGAGGGAATTGCCGGGGGACGCCATCACCCCGGCGGCAGTGACAGCGGCCCTTGCCGCCGCTTCCGCCGCCGGGCCGCCGGACGCGGCCTCTTTCAGCAGGGCCCTTGCCGCCTTTACGGACGCTTTGAGGGCCGCGAGGGGGATTTCCCCGCCGGCGCACTGTTTTGCCGCCCGCAGCGCCTCTGTAAGCGCTGTCCCGTCCGGGAACGCCTTCCGGTAAACGGGCAGGTAACGGGTCTCCGCCATTTCCGCCGCCCAGCGGGCGACAGCCTGTTTGTCCCGGGCTTCGATCGCCGCCATCAGTTCCCGGACGGCCGGGTCGTCCGGATGGCCCAGCATCTTGCGCAGTTTCGCCATTTTTTCCATCTCCTTTGTTTTCCTGTACCGCCATTATAGCAGTTTATCCCATCCCGGCGCAACCCATTGCCGATAGAAATTGTTCTCCGCCCCCTCGCCAGCATCCGCCTTGACCCCCCGGCGGGCATTTGGTATAATGAAGACGGCAAAGGAGGCGGCGCAGATGAAAAAGAAAAAGAAAAGCACCCTTTCCGCCGCCCCGCTCCCCGAAGGGCAGCCGATCCTCTCGGGGAACATTTCCCGCTGGGCGGGGGTGGTGCTGGGCGGGGGGCTGACGCTGGGGACAGCCGCCTTTATCCTGCTGGTCCTGCTGCTGAATAAGCGGTTCCCGCTGCCGGCGGCGGCCCTCTGCGGCGGGGCGGCGGGGGTCTGGGCGGCGGCCGGCCTTTACCTTCCCTTTTACTGCCGCAGCTGCCGCTTTACCCTGGGGGAAGGGTATATCGAGTTTACCTGCGGGATCTTTTTCCAGCTCCGGCGGCGGATGCGGCTGGGGGCGGTGACCGCCTTAAGCGAGCTGCGCACCCCTTTTTCCAGCCTGACCGGCACCCGCACCCTCCACCTGTCGGCGATGGGCGGGGGGCTGGTGCTGCCGATGCTGCGGCGGGCGGACGCCGAGACGGTCGAGGGGTATATCCTCCTCAAAATGGGAAAGGCGGGGGACTATGCCTGAGCGGAAATTTATCCAGCACCCGCTGGCGGTGGTGGACGCCTTTGGCCGGTATATCCTGCTGCTGCTCCTGCCGCTGCTGCGCAGCTTTACCCTTTTCTGGACCGATTTTTCCACCTGGATCTCCGGCGTATGGCTGGACGTGCTGGTGCTGCTCAGCATCCTCCTGTTCGGCGTCGCCCGCTGGCGGTCGGTGCGGCTAACGCTGGGCGGGGGCCTGCGGGTGCGCAGCGGCATCTTCGTCACCCGCCGCCGGGTCATCCCCCTGCGTAAGCTGACGTCGGTCGCGGTGGAACGGGTCTGGTACCTGCGCCCGTTTCAGGCGGTGCGGCTGCGGGCCGAGACCGACGCGGGGCTGGAGAGCGCGCCGGAGCTCAAGCTCCTCCTCTGGGAGCGGGACGCCGAAGCGGTCGAGGCGGCCTTTTCCGCCGTCTTGCGGGAAGAAGGGGGCCTGACCCGCCGGTACGAGCCCCGGGGGCGGTATATCGGGGTGCTGTCCTTCCTCACCTCCGACTCGCTGACGGGGGTATTGTTTGCGTCGGCGGTCATCTCCCAGAGCGGCAGGATCCTGGGGCAGGAGGCGGAGGACCGGCTGCTGACCTCGATCACCCGGCTGATGCGGATGGCGGCTTTCTGGCTTCCGCCGGCGGCGGCGCTGATCGCGGGGGTGCTGATCGGCGGATGGCTGGTCAGCTTTACCTTAAACCTGATCCGCCACCTCCGGTTCCGGGCGGTCCGGCGGGGGGACGAGCTGTTCATCCGCTGCGGGGCGGTGACCGACCGGCGGTACACCCTTTCAGCCGGGCGGGTCAACTACCTTTACCTCCGCCAGAGCCTGTTTACCGCCGCTGCCGGGTTTTACTCGGGGGAGGCCGGGGTCACCGGCTACGGCAAGGGCAAAGGGGAGCAGCCGGTCCTCCTCCCCGCCGTCAGCCGGGAGGATCTGCGGCGGAGCCTGTCGCTGATCCTGCCGGAACTGCGCCCCTGCGAGAGGCGAGTAAAGCCCCCGCTGCGCACCCTCTGGCGGACGGTCTGGCCGCCCCTGGTTACAGCGGCGGCTGTCGCGCTCCTCTGGCGGGCGGCCTGCCGGCGTTTGCCGGCGGTGGAAGAGCTGGTTTTCTTCCTGGGCGGGATGGTGATGCTGCCGGCGGTCTGGTGGCTGATCGTCCGCGTCTTTTCCTTTTTCCACACCGGCGCCGGGTGGCAGGGGGGCGCGTTTACCTTCCGGGGGACCAAGGGATTTCGGATCTTCACCCTCGTCGTCCCGCGGGAGAAGGTCGCGGCGATGCAGGTCACCCGCAGCGTCTTCCAGCGGCAGTCCCGCTGCGCCGACCTCAGGGTCTATGTCCGGGCGGAGGGGAGGAGGAGCTTCCGCATCCGGAACCTGGACGAGCGGGACGTGGAGCGGATATTGGAACAGATGAAAGGGAAGCAAGGATAAAAATGAATAATGTATAGTGAATAATGATGTATGAAAAATCTGCGCATTTCTCTGTTTTATAATTCGATAAATAATACGACTTTTCGGAAGGCACAAACCTCGGCTTCCCTATAAGTTGTACTGAACGCCCTGTTTTGTAAAAATCCACCAGATTTTCCCTTCAAAATTTGCCGCCGGTTAAATGAATAGGCGATTTCACAGACCGGCAACGGAACATCTGAGAAAAAAAGGTTGCAAAATCCCGCCGGAGACGGTATAATAGAACTGAACCCCGAAAGGGGGGCGTGTGGTTTGCGCGCCCATAAATCGCGGGAGGTTACAGCCGGATGGAATTTGCACATAAAAGCGTCCTGCTCTCCGAGTCGCTGGAGGGCCTCCGCATCCGCCCGGACGGCCGGTATGTCGACGGCACCGCCGGCGGCGC
>CALXKG010000197.1 GCA_944388825.1 uncultured Clostridia bacterium
GATCGCCTTTGTCAGCGCGCCCGACCTGATCGATATGGAGGACGCCACCCTTCGGGACGGGGCGTCTGCCGACGATAGGGCGGCGATCGCGTCGGTCAAGGTGAAAACCATCCCCGGGCCTGTGGGCGACGGTGTCGAGCGGGAGATCCGCCTGGCGGACAAGCTGAAGGCGCTGGAGCTGATCGGCAAGCACCTCGGGATGTTTGCCGAAAAGGTCGAGCTGAACGCCGCAGGGGCGGTGCAGATCGTCGACGATATCCCGGACGGGCCGCCGGATGACCAGCCTTAAAACGCTGATCGCCCCGGCCTTTTACCCGGTCCATCAGGACGTTAAAGCGGGGCTGCACACCCATTACTGGCTGGGCGGCGGGCGGGGCAGCTGCAAGTCGTCCACCGTTTCGCTGGAGATCCCGCTCTCGGTCATGCGGGACGGGTCAGCGGGGAAAATGACCCACGCCCTCTGCCTTAGGCGGTACGGGAACACGCTGCGGGATTCGGTTTACGAACAGATCCAGTGGGCGCTTTCCGCCCTCGGGGTTTCCCATCTCTGGCGGGGGAGCGTCAGCCCGATGCGTTTTACCTATCTGCCGACCGGGCAGACGATCCTTTTCCGCGGCGTCGATGACGCGGCCAAGCTCAAGTCGATCAAGGTGGGGCGCGGGTATGTCGGCTATATCTGGGTGGAAGAGGTGGACGAGTTCGAAGGCCCGGAGAAGCTGCGCAGCATCCTCCAATCGGTCATGCGCGGCGGGGAAAAGTTCACCTGTTTCTACTCCTACAACCCGCCGCGGTCGGCCCGCAGCTGGGTCAACCGGTATGTGCGGCTGCCGCGGGAAGACACGCTTGTCCACCATTCGGACTACCGGAGCGTGCCGCCGGAATGGCTCGGGGAGGCGTTTCTGGCCGAAGCGGAGCACTTAAAAGCGGTGCGGCCGGAGGCCTACCGGCATGAATATCTCGGCGAGGTGACCGGCACCGGCGGCGAGGTATTTATGAATATCACCCTCCGCCCGGTGGACGACCAGGAGATCGCCCGGTTTGACCAGCTGCGGCGGGGGATCGACTGGGGGTACGCGGCCGACCCGTTCGCCTATAACGTCATGCAGCTGGACAAGACCAGGCGGCGGCTCATCATCTTCCGGGAGATCCACGCGCTGCGGCTTTCCAACCGGGCGGCGGCCGAACAGATCCGGCCGGAAGCCGGTTCGGCCCGGATTGTCTGCGATTCGGCGGAACCCAAGTCGATCGCCGAGATGAAGGACTACGGGCTGCGGGTTACCGGGGCGAAAAAAGGCCCTGATTCGGTCGAATACGGGGTCAAGTGGTTACAGGACCTGGAGGAGATCGTCATCGACCCCGGCCGCTGCCCCGAGACGGCCAGAGAGTTTTGCGGCTATGAGCTGGACCGGGATACCGACGGCCGGTTTAAGGCCGGTTTCCCCGACCATGACAACCATCACATCGACGCGGTGCGGTACGCCTGCGAAGAGGATATGCGCCGGCCGTCGGTATCGGTGCTGCGGTAAGAGGTGAGAAGATGCAGTGGACTTTGATGGACGAAATCAAGGCGGCAATCGAGCAAAGCGCCCCTCTAAGCCTTGCCGGGATCGTCACCGAGGAGGTGCGGGAGTTTAAGCGGAGCCCTGCCTACGCCCGGATGCGGGAGGCGGAAAGCTATTATTTAAACCGTTCGGATATCCAGCGGAAAACAAACGACATCCCTTCCCGGTCGAACGTCCGGATGGAGCACCCGGTCCTCCGGCGGCTGATACGCCAGAAGGTCAGCTACCTGCTGTCCAAACCCTTTTCGGTCGTGACGGAGGACGCGGCTTACGGGGAGGCGCTGAATCAGTTGTTTGACCGCGCCTTCCGGCGGAAACTCAGGGGCTTTGTGTCGGACGCCATCGAATACGGCATCGGTTTTTTGCAGCCCTATGTGGATGAGGACGGGCTGTCCTTCATGCGGTTGCCGCCCCGGGAGGTCGTCCCCCTCTGGACGGACACCGAACATGAAAAGCTGCAGGGCATCATCCGCTTTTACCCGCAGACGGTCTATCTGGGCCACCGGAAGACAGAGATCACCCACGCGGAGCTCTGGATGGCGGACGGGGTGCGGTATTTCGTGGCGGACGGCGGCCCCCATGGGCAGCTCTCCTTTGCGCCCGACCCGGAATACGGGGAAGAACCCCGGCCCCATTTTTTCTGGCGGGGGAAAGGGTACAACTGGGAGACGCCGGTCACCTGGATGAAGTATAACGACGAGGAACTGCCGCTTTGTTATTTCCTGCGGGAGATGATCGACGAGCTGAACTGGCAGAACTCGGTCACGGCCGACACCCTCCGGGACGTGGCCAAGTTTATCTTTGTCCTTAAAAACTACGGTGGGGCGGACCTTGCCGAGTTTGTCACCGACCTCAGGCAGTCGCTGGCGGTCAAGGTGGATGCGGACGGCGGGGTGGACAAGCTCTCGGCCGACCTCAACATCGACGCGGTCATGTCCTTCCTCGACAATACCCGCCGCGACCTCTACGACTATGCGGCGGCGGTCGACACCAAGGACCCCGACCTCGGCAACGCCTCCGGCACGGCGATCCAGTTCCGGTATATGGATTTGCAGACCGACTGCGAGGCGCTGGGGGAGGAATTGCAGGACGCGGTCCAGCGGTTAAAACCGGTGCTGGACAGCTTCCTGGCGGCCAGCGGGGCGGGGGATTTTTCCCGGGCGGATTTTTCGCTCCTCTACAACATGGACATGCCGGTAAACGAAGCGGACGTGATCAACAACGCCCGGGCGTCCGACGGACTCATTTCCCGCCGGACCATCCTCGAAAACCACCCCTGGGTGACCGATGTCGGCGAGGAGCTGGAACGGCTGGAGGCGGAAAAGCGGGAGGCGATGGAGGAAGCCGAAACCTTCGGCTTCGGGCAGCCGCCGGGAAGCCCGGACGGGGTGACGGACGATGAAAAGCCGTGAATATTGGGAAAAGCGGGCGGTCCAGAGGAAGCTCCAGGCCGAGCGGCAGGCGGTCAAGACGGCAGACGAGATGCTGGCGGATTATGACCGGGCGGCCGCGGCCATCCGGAAGGATATCGGCTACTGGCTGGGGAAATTTGCTGAAAACAACGCCCTTTCCCTGACCGATGCCCGGAAGCTCTTAAAGGCGGACGAGCTCCGCGAATTCCGCTGGACAGTCGAAGAATACATCGCAAAAGGGCAGAAAAATATTGACGGGAAGTGGGAGCGGCAGCTCACAAACGCCTCCGCCCGGGTGCATATCTCCCGGCTGGAGAGCATGGAGACGGTTTTGCGGCAGCATGTCGAGGAGCTGACCGGGAAGCGGATCGAGCAGACCGAAAGCCTGCTGTCCGGCCTCTATGAGGGGCAGTACCTCGGCCGGGCGTTCGACCTGCAAAAGGGGCTCGGCGTCGGCTGGGATCTGCAGCGGCCCGACCTGCACAAGCTGGACAAAGTCTTAAAGACCCGCTGGGCGCCGGATGGGGAGCTTTACTCCGATCGCATCTGGAAGGACAAGCAGGCACTTGTCTCCGAGCTAAACGCTTCCCTCACCCAGGGCCTCGCCACCGGAAAGCCGCTTCAGAAGATCGCCGACGGGCTGGCCGAAAGGCTGTCGGTCAAAAAGAGCGCCGCGAGAAGGCTGCTCTACACCGAGGCGGCAGCTGTCACGACGTTGGCGGAAAAGGACTGCTATCAGGATCTGGATGTCGCGGAATACGAGATCCTCGCCACTTTGGACAGCCGGACGTCGGCGATCTGCCGGTCGATGGACGGCAAGCACTTCCCGGTGTCCGAAATGAAAGAGGGGGTCAACGCCCCGCCTTTCCACCCCAACTGCCGGACCGACACCTGCCCTTATTTCGACGACTGGGAGGAGCTGGGCGGGGAACCGATGCGGGCCGCAAGGGATGCCGAAGATAAAGGGTATCAGCTGGTCCCGGCGGAAATGACCTATAAAGAGTGGGAAGGGCGGTTTGTGAAGGAAAAGGCGGTTGAAAACGCCGCCGAACGTGGTATAATAGAGATAGTAAAGGTGTTGGCGGAAGCGCCCTGCACCATTGCGGATGCAAAAGTCAGCGGATATCTGTTGAAAGATGGCGCATATCACGCACAGGAGTTTTTTGATGTTGGATATACGCCGGATGACGCCGAGCGGTTAAAAGCTGAGTTGATGGCTGCTTTTGACGAATCGAAAGCTGTCGAGTATAAAACATTCCCTGACGGTGCAGTTCATTTCTGCATTTATATTGAACTGGGGGCAGTAAAAAAAAGGCGATTTCGTACGGTCTGGCGGCGAGACACTCCGGATAGCAAACCACGGTTTATTACAGCGTACAGAAAGGATGAAGACTGATGTTTACGGAATGGCAAAAAGTGAAATTGAAAAATTCCGGCGAGGTCGGTATGATCATTGACATTTCTGTTATCGCTGGGAATCACAGGTATGTTGTGGAAGGCAGTGTACCGGAACCGGACGGTACCTGGCCGCTCTTCGACTGCGCGGAGGATGAACTTGAACCCACCGAATAAGCGCCACCTTCATCCGAAGGTGGTTTTTTCATGCCCGAAAGGAGGATAAGATGAACCTTACAGATGTAAAAATCGTCACACAGGGCGGGCTTGTGACCGAGCTGACGGTGAACGGCGTCCATTTTGAAGGGGCGGCGCAGGGGTACTCGATCAGCCACGACGCGGGGACGCCCCCGCTGCTGCATCTGGACCTGTGGGTCGATAAGCTCGACCTGGAGGAAAGCGGAAGGGGCCGTGCAGAAATTCATGAAGCCTGGCCCGATCTGGAAACGGGGACGATACACAGATAGAAAGCGCTGTACCAAACGGGCAGTGCTTTTTTCATACCTACCGGCGGCCCGCCGGAATATAAACCGGGCTTCGCAGAACCGGGACTGGCCGGATAAAAAGGACAGCGAACGACAGAAAGGAAGGTAAACGACTATGTTAGACTGGCTCAAAGGGATTTTAGGCGACGGTTACACCGACGATCTTGACCGGAAGATCTCGGCCGAGATCGGGAAAAACTTTGTCGCGAAAGCGGATTTTAACGGCGTGAAGGCCGAGCTGAAGACCGCGAAAGAGGCGGTCTCGGCGCGCGACGGGCAGCTGGAGGAACTCCGCAAGTCCTCGGGCGACCTGGACGCGCTGAAGGCCCAGATCGCCGAGCTTCAGACGGCGAACCAGAAGGAGGCGGAGGCCCACGAGGCCGAACTGAACCGGCTGCGGAAAGGGGCGGCGCTGCAGCTGGCCCTCGGGGACAGCGTCTTTGACCCGGCGGACATTATCGCCCGGCTGGATCTCGACAAGGTCGAACTGGACGAGAAAGGCGGGCTTAAAACCGGTTTGGATACGCTGATTGCGCCTATCCGGGAAGAGAAGCCGTATCTGTTTAAGCCGGATAAGGCGCCGGACAAACCGGTTATCCACGGTATTCGCCCGGCAGATCCATCACCCCGCGGCGAAGACGGCGCATCGGATTCCGGGCCGGTTATTATCTAAGCGAAAGGAAGGAACAAAATGGCAAGAACAAAAGCAATCAGCCTGATCCAGTCGGGCTCGACCAAGGTCGAACTGGCGGAGCTGGGCGGACGGGTCATCGAAAATATCCAGAAGGAGGCGCTCTCCTCGGGGCTTAAGTCCCAGAACTACACCGGCAACCCGGCGACCGGTTCGGTCGAATACCGCCGGTTTAAGAACGCGACCCCGCAGGACTACGGCACCGCCCGCACATCCGGCAAGGGGACCGCGATTACCGCGCCGCCCACCGTCGTCAACCTCGACCAGCACAAGGAGATCGTCGAGGAGGCCGCCCAGTTTGACCTGGACACCTTCGGGGTTGGGAACGTGATGGCAAGGCGTGCCGACAACCACGTCGACGCGGTCGCCTCCGCCCTCGACACCGCCTTTTTCTCCACGGCGGTCACCGGGGGCACGGCGTTTACCCCGACCGAAACCGGGATCGCCGGCATCCTCGAGGAGCTGATCCAGAAGCTGGAGACGGTCCAGAACGACAATGTCGACGGGGTGCCGCGCAACCTCATCCGGCTTATCCTGAACCCGAAAACCTACGGCCAGATGCGGAACTACCTCGACCAGGCGGCGAATTCCAACGTAGACACCGCCGCCGAGGAATTCGCCATCTTCCACGGCGTCCGGGTTTATTCTTCGGTCCACCTGCCGTCCACCGCCGATGCGCTGATTATGGTCGACGGGGCGGTCGCCCAGCTGGTGGTCATGTACCCTTACCGTGCGCCGGAGCGGATCCCGCTTTCTAACGATATGGCGGTCGCGATGTTTTACGACTACGGGACCAAGGCGCTGACCCCTGACCTTATCTTCTACTACAAAGCGGCTGGGGGCGGCGCATGATGATGAGTATCGATCGGGATCAAGCCGGTTTGCTGCTTCAGACCCTGGGGGTAGAGGCTGACCTGCCGCTTTTGGAACACGGATGCGCCCTTGCAGAAGAATCCCTCTGCGGGCTTTTACACCGGGAGGAAATCCCGAAGGGGTTAGAGCAGACAGCGCTCCGGATGGCGGTAGGGTTCTATCTGCGGACAGCCGCCGGGGCGGGTAAACTGAAGGCCGAAGCGGTCAATCTGTCGGCCCCCGTCCTCACCCAGCTAACGATGGGGGACACTTCCCAGCACTGGGATAGTTCCGCCACTCCGCAGACACGGCTGGAAGGGCTGATCACCGCCCTCTGTACCGTGCCGGATAAACTCATCTGGGCTTACCGGATGGTGGCGAAATGAGCCGGCTGGAAGGGCTGCTTCAGCTGATGACCGACCGCTGCACCGTTACCGTCCGGGAACCGGCGCCCGACCCGGAAACCGGTCTGATGGGGTACGCCGAAAAGGTGCTGGCGTCGGAGCTCCCCTGCCGCATATCCTATTCTTCCGCCCCCGCGTCGGGGGAAGGGAGTGCCGCGGCGGTCGGGCAGACGGTCAAGCTGTTTTTACAGCCGGAGGCGGAAATCCCGCCGGGCAGCCGGATCGCGGTGACCCGCGGGGAAAAGACGGTCCTATACGCCCGGTCGGGGGAACCGGCCCGATATCCGGGGCACCAGGAGGTAAACCTGGAAATCTGGAGGCGATGGGCATGAAGCGGGCGAAGGTCGATGTCAAGGAGCTGAAAGCCTTCCGCGGCCGGCTGGACAGCCTTGCCGGAAAAACCGACCTGGACGCCTTTTACCGGCAGGCGGCGAAGGAGCTGGCGGCCAGGCTGCTCGCCATGGTCAAGAAGCGGACGCCGGTCGGGCAAAAGCCGGTATTCGACGAACCGAAATCGGTCAAATTCAAGGTCCGTTCCTCCCAGACCGTCCGGAAAAAAGC
>CALXKG010000198.1 GCA_944388825.1 uncultured Clostridia bacterium
GTCCATGTCGACGGCTCGATCGACGCCCTGCGGGATATCGAGACGATCAACCTGGAACTGATTCTCGCCGATATCGAGGTCCTCGACCGCCGGGTCGCCAAGACCGAAAAGGCGGCTAAGGCGGACAAAAAGCTGCTGCCGGAACTGCAGTTTTTAAAAGACCTCCGCGCCCATCTGGAAGAGGGGAGATCGGCCCGTTCGTTTGACTTCACCGAGGACCAGCTCGCCTCCCTCCACGACACCCCCCTCCTTTCCAACAAGCCGGTCATCTACGCCGCCAACATGAGCGAAGCGGATTTTACCGAAGGGTACGAACACAACGCCCAGTACCAGAAGGTCAAGGCGCTGGCGGAGGAAGAACATTCCCAGGTGCTGCCGATCTGCGCCAAGATCGAGGAAGACCTGGCCGATATGGACGACGCCGACAAGAAGGATTTCCTCGCCGACCTCCATCTGGAGGAAAGCGGCCTCGCCCGGATCATCCGGGAAGGCTACGCGCTGCTGGGCCTCATCTCCTTCCTGACCGCCGGTTCGGACGACGTCCACGCCTGGACGATCACCCGCGGCACCAAGGCCCCGAAGGCCGCCGGCAAGATCCACACCGACTTTGAAAAGGGCTTTATCCGGGCCGAGATCGTCTCCTACGACGACCTGATGGCCTGCGGCAGCATGGCCGCCGCCCGGGAAAAGGGCCTTGTCCGTCTGGAAGGCAAGGACTATGTGATGCAGGACGGCGATATCGTCACCTTCCGCTTCAACGTCTGAGTTTTCCGCCGTTTCGGTCTTCAACTCTTGTAAAACTGACCCCGTCTGTTGTTTGGAATATGAAAGTTTCTGCCCGGGAAACCGGTATGTACCTTTTTTTCTGCACCGGATGGGGTATTGTTATGCACAGATCAAGGGTGATTCGGCTGACGGATTGCCAAAAATCTTTTATGGGTATTTTGGGGGTGCTGTGCACTCTCTGCTATAGCTGGAACAGCCGTGGCCAGATTTGGAAGTACTTTAGGTAAGCGCCTGGGAAAGGACCCTGCCTTCTCCACTCCCGCAAACCCTTTAAAAAGGGTTTGATCCTAGACTTTTGATCTTCCCCCGTTTCTTCGCGGCCCCAGTGCCAGCGCCGATTCCTACTTTTTATTTTCGACAGACTTAGGGTGTATCTGAAAAGTCAAAAGTGCTGGAAAATTCGCTGAAAAATGGTGGATACAAGGACGAAAGGCGCAGGAATACGCCCGTATTTCAAGACTTTCGGACGCAGTAGACGCCGTTTTCAGTAGAATTGAACCGTGCTGAGGACTTTTCAGATACGCCCTAGGAAAGGAGCATCTTCATATGGGTTCTGCGGTCAAAAAAAGCGCCGCCGGCGTCAACGGCATCACCGAAGGCGTCATCTGGAAACAGCTTCTGGGTTTCTTTTTCCCGATTTTGCTGGGCACCTTCTTCCAGCAGCTGTACAACACCGTCGACGCGGTCATCGTCGGCAATTTCGTCGGCAAGGAGGCGCTGGCGGCGGTCGGCGGCTCGACCAGCCAGCTGATCAACCTGCTGATCGGCTTCTTCACCGGCCTTGCCTCCGGCGGCAGCGTCATCATCGCCCAGTTTTACGGGGCCGGACGCCGGAAGGACACCTCCCACGCGGTCCACACGCTGATTTGCCTGGGGCTCATTGTCAGCGTGCTGTTTACCGTCGTCGGCATCGCCTTTGCCAGACCCGCCCTCCAGGCGATGGCGGTCCCGGACAGCATCATGGAGTATTCGGTCACCTATACCCGCATCTACTTCGGCGGCGTCACCTTCACCGTCCTGTACAACATCGGCTCGGCGATCCTCCGCTCGATCGGCGACGCCAAACGGCCGCTCTACTTCCTGATCGTCTGCTGCCTCGCCAACGTCGTCCTCGACCTTGTGTTTGTCGTCGGCTTTAAGATGGAAGTGGCGGGCGCCGCGATCGCGACCGTCCTCTGCCAGGTGATCAGCGTTATTTTGACCTTTGCCGCCCTGATGCGGACGACCGACTGTTATCGGGTGGTGCTCAAGCGCCTGCGGATCGACTGGGCGCTGCTCAAGTCGATGCTGCGGATCGGCATCCCGGTCGGCTTCCAGTCCACCCTCTATTCAATCTCCAACATCCTCATCCAGTCGACCATCAACAGCTTCGGCACCGACACCATCGCCGGCTGGACCGCCTACGGCAAGGTCGACTCCCTCTTCTGGATGATGCTCAGCGCCCTTGGCATCGCGATCACCACTTTTGTCGGCCAGAACTTCGGCGCGGGGAAATACGACCGGGTGCGCAAAAGCGTCCGGGTCGCCCTCGGGATGGGGTTTGCGATGGCGGGCCTGTTATCGGTCATCCTGCTTTTGACCCGGCGGTTTACGCTGGGGCTTTTCACCAGCGACCAGAACGTCATCGCCCTCGGCTCGGAAATGATGCTGTATATGTCCACCTTCTACGTCACCTATGTCCCGATCGAGATCTTCTCGGGCGCGATCAAAGGGGCGGGGGACTCGGTCGCCCCGATGCTGATCACCCTGATCGGCATCTGCGTCTTCCGGGTGGCGTGGGTCTTGATCCTCATCCCCATCTGGCACAACCTCTTTACCCTCGCGATCAGCTACCCGGTCTCCTGGGTGCTGACCTCCGCCATCTTCTTCCTCTACTACTTTAAAGGCGGATGGATGGAAAAGTGCATCCGGCTGCAAAAGTAACCGCGTACATTAAAATTCCCCGGCTTCTGGTTTGACCCAGAAGCCGGGGAATTTTACGTTTGGTAAATGGTAACGGTATCAAAATAACGGAACCGCTTCTGGTCTTCCAACACCGCCGCCATCTCCCGGACGTAATTCTCGTCCCGCAGCAGCTTCGGGTGGAAGGCATTCTCCCGCCAGAACCGGAGTCCCAGCGCGTCAAACCGGTACTCATACCCCAGCTCCTCGTCCTCTGTGTCGCAGACGCAGGGGGCTTTTTCCTTCAGGGCAGGAATCAGTTCATCGGCCGGTGTCCTGAAAAGATCGAAGCCGAAGAGCATGACCGGCATCCGTTCCCGAACCAGCCGGTCGGCCGAAATTTCGGCTGACCGGTTATCCCGGTAGGCGGCCTGGAACCAGAACAGGCCGCAGGTGTAGCGGAAAGATACATCGCCGGCATACCGTTCCTTTACCGTTTCAATCCGGTGAACCGGCCGGCGGGCAGGCAAACCGGCGGGTTTGGACGGAACCTGAAGGCCGTACCGCTCCATCAGCGCCTGTGCGGGCCCCGAAAAGGCGGCAGGCGGGACGGATACCGGCTGCGGCGCGGGATTTTCCTCTGCCAACTCCGGCATATGTCCGGTAAGGGCAAAGTACAGCCCTTTTAAGGCTTCCTGCACCTCTTCCGGCGTCTGGCCGAGCGAAAGCGGCCCGATACGCTGATGGGGAATGACCTGGATTTCCATCGGTTTATCTCCTCAGAATTTTCCCCGCCGCCCAGCAGAGGAAAAACGCCCCGATATCCATCGCGACGATCGTCGAACCGACCGGCGTCGACCCGAGGATCGAGACGACGATCCCCGCCGCCGCGCAGACGACCGACAGGACCGCCGAACAGAGGATGACCGCCTTAAAGCTCTTGAACAGCCGCATCGCCGACAGCGCCGGGAAGATGATCAGCGCAGAAATCAGCAGCGACCCCACCAGGTTCATCGCCAGCACGATCACCGCCGCCGTGATCACCGCGATCAGCAGGTTGTACCGGCCGGCATGCAGACCGGTCGCCTGGGCGAAGGTCTCGTCAAAGGTGACGGCGAAGATCTTGTGGTAGAAAAGCAGGAAGACGGCGGTCACCACCACCGATACGGCGATGCAGATGCCGACGTCGAGCTTGCTCAGCGTCAAAATCGCCGTCGAGCCGAAAAGGGTGCTGCAAACGTCGCCGCTGAGGTTTGTGGAGGTGGAAAAGAGGTGCATCAGCAGGTACCCCAGCGCCAGCGCCCCCACCGAGATCATCGCGACAGCGGCGTCCCCCTTGACTTTGGTGTTCTGCCCGGTGCGGAGCAGCAGCACGGCGGCCAGCACCGTCAGCGGCATCACGACCGCCATCTCGTTTGCCACCCCCAGCACCGTCGCGACGGCGATCGCCCCGAAGGCGACGTGGGACAGCCCGTCCCCGATGAACGAGAAGCGCTTCAGCACCAGCGTCACCCCCAGCAGCGACGACGACAGCGCGATCAGCACCCCGACCACCAGCGCGTACCGTACAAAGGGGTAGGAAAAATAAACGGCCAGCGTCTCAAGCATCCCCGTCTGCCCCCTTCCCGGCAAAATAGTCCGCCTTTGTCCCCCAGAAAAGCGGTTCCCCGATCCGGAGGATGTGGCGGGCGTACTTTTTCGCCGCCGGCAAGTCGTGGGAGACCATCAAAATGGTCGTCCCCTCCCGGTTGAGGCTGTCCACCAGCCCGTACATTTCCTCTGCCGCCGCCGGGTCCAGCCCGGCGACCGGCTCGTCCAGCAGGAGCATCTTCCCGGCCGCGCAGAGGGCGCGCGCCAGCAGCACCCGCTGCTGCTGCCCGCCGGACAGCTCCCGGTAGCAGCGCCGGGCCAGGTGGGCGATCCCCAGCCGCTCCATATTCCGGGCGGCCTCCGCCTTTTCCGTCTTTGTGTAAAAGGGCCGCAGCCCCCGCCGGCCGGCAAACCCCGACCGGACGATCTCCAGTACCGACGCCGGGAAATCCCGCTGGACGTCGGTCTGCTGGGGCAGGTAGCCGATCCCGTCCGCCAGCCCCTCCCCCCGGCGGATATGCCCCGCCATCGCCGGGTGCAGGCCGAGAAGGGCCTT
>CALXKG010000199.1 GCA_944388825.1 uncultured Clostridia bacterium
CCCGCCCCTGGAACGCCGTCACCATCAAGGACAAGAGCTTCTTCACCTTCTGGGGGCAGAGCTTCCCCCTCCCGGATGAAACCGACACCGTCGTGCAGCTGACGCTGAAATAATCCCGGCTTTTCTAAAAACAGGAACCCTCCGTATGGCCAAAGCATACGGAGGGTTCCTGTTTATTCTGTTTTACAATTTAACAACGGCATCCAGGCAAAGCGTTAGCGCGTATGCATAGGCATGGCCGCCCCAATTCCGTTCATCGTATTTGTCAACGTCTGCAAGGCTGTCCGCGGTATACAGGATCATCCCCCAAGTTGCCCCTCGAAAAGCGGCACAGGCAGAAAGGGCGGCGCATTCCATTTCTACGACTGCGCATCCCTCGCTTTTACGGTACGCCACCTTCTCTTTGGTTTCACGAAAAAAGCCATCGGTGGACCAGGTGATAACCTCTTGGTATTTCAAATTATGTGCAAGGATGGTTTCTTCAATCGCTTTTCTTGCCTTCTCGCTGATTTCCATGAATCGCGAGGGGGGCGCATAATGATAGGACGTTCCCTCGTCACGCAGAGCCTTACTGGGGACAAGAAATGTGCTTTCCGGAAACGCTTCCAAAACGCCGCAGCTGCCCGCCGAGATGATTTCACGGACGCCATAGCCAATCAGCCAATCCAGTATCTGTGCCGCCGCCGCAGAGCCAACGGGCGCCTGGCAAAGGACGATTTCCTCGCCTTTATAGTTTGTGATATAAATCGGATAATGCTTGGTTGCGCTCACAAACGTTGACACCTGTTTGGCATCCGTTTTATTGGCATATTCATCTATATAATCCCCAAGAAAAGCGAACACACATTTCCTGGGGAGATGCAAACCAAGGTTTTCATGCGTAGGATTGAGAACCGCTGTCTGTTCTGTATCAAACTCCAAAATTGGTATTTCATTTTTTACAATAGCCATACGATCCTCCTATAAAATCCGGTTCGCCGCTTCCAAGCCGCAGGCAAAGTCATATAACAAAAACTGCCGGTAAACCGCTGCCGCCCGAGTCTTTCGCCCGGGCGGCAGCGTGATCCATGACCGGGTATTGCATACCGCACAGCCACGGATGGCGCTTACAAAAGCGCGCTTATTCGGTTTCAAGCTCTGCTTCCAGCTCTTCCTCTTCGGCGGCAGAGGCATCCGCTTTGACGGAAGCGGTATCGCTCTTGAGCCGGATGGCCTTCCACTTGCCGCTCTGGAAGCGGGCAAGCACCAGCGTCGAACGGAGCAGCTGGTCGCACGCCATCGCGATCCACGCGCCATACAGCCCGAGGGGGGTCAGCTCGATCAGAGCGATCGCGACGCCCGGCCGCACCAGCAGGACGGTGATGAAGGTGATGACTGCGGTCGCCCGGGTGTCCCCGGCGCCCCGCAGGCCGCCCGCGATGATAAACTGGGAGGTCTGGAGCGGCTGCAGCACCGCGACGATCAGCAAGATCCGCGCGCCGGTCTCGACAATCTCCGGCGTCGAGTTATACAGCGCCACAATATTCCCGCCGAAGAAGACGAACACAAGGGCGATGACGATCGCGCAGGCCATGCCGATCCTCCTTGTGCGGGAGCAGTATGCCTGTGCCATATCCGGCCGCCGCTTGCCCAGCGACTGGCCCATCAGCGTCGTCGACGAGACGGCGAACGCCTGGCCGGTCATAAACGACAGCGCCTGGATGTTCATGCAGGCCTGGTGGGTCGCGTAGGGGATGGTGCCCAGCCCCGCGACGGTACGGGAGAAGATGATCATGCCGGCCCGCATCAGCAGCTGCTCGACCATCGCCGGGATCCCGATGTTCATCAGGTCCAGGAGGGTCGACTTGTCCGGCAGGAAGCCTTCCTTAAACCGCAGCCGCAAAAACCCGTTGCCCCGCATCAGCAGCCAGAGGGAGATGCAGAAGGCGACAAACTGCCCGATGACCGTCGCGATCGACGCGCCGGCGACGTCCAGTTCCGGCATCCCGAGGTTGCCGTAGATCAGCATCCAGTTAAAGAAGACGTTGACAATATTGGCGATCAGGTTGTAGATCATGCTCGACCGCGAGTCCCCGACGCCGCGGAGGGCCGCCGTGATCGTACTGGTCAGCGCCATCGTCATAAAGCCCGCCATCTGGATCTGGAGGTACTGGGTCGCCCAGACCGTGACCCGTTCCTCGGTCGAGCCCATAAAGATGACCATCGGCTCGGCGAAGATGACGCCGACGATCGAAAGGATGATCGTCGCCACAAAGGTAAACATCAGCCCCTGCCGGACGACGAGGTTGGCCCTTTTGACGTCCCCCGTCCCCTTATACCGGGCGACGAGGGCGGTGACGCCGGTGTTCATCGCCATAAAGGCGGTCATTAAAAGGAATTTGGGCTGGGTCGTCAGGCCGACGGCGGTCAGCGCCGCCGCCCCCAGTTCCGGGTTCGCCTCCCCGCCGATCCGGCCGACCATCATCAGGTCGACCATCGAGGCCAGCTGGGTCAGGATCAGCTCGACCAGGCTGGGCCAGGCGATCCGGATGATGTCCCGGTAAAGCTCCTTTGACTCGACGCCCTTGGGAAGGTGTTTGGTGACCTTGAGGTCCCCCGCCACCGCCACGTCCCCGTCGGGCAGACGGTCGAGGGCGGTTCGCAGGCGGTTGGATGAATTACTTGCCATTGGCTTGCCGCCGGCATCGCTGCCGGCTTTTCCCTTCTTTCTTTGTCGATACACCCGCCGGCCGCCCGGCGGCCCGGCAGCCGCCTGCCGGCACACCTACATTATGGAACTTCTTTATTATACTACAATAGGAAAAAACTGTCCAGATTGCGGCGGGGGTGCCGGAATAAATTCGGCAGAATTGCTAACCATTCCAGTCCTTTTTTGGCAGATAGTGTCAAATACCGGCGTCCTGCAACCGCGCACATCCGGCAGGTTTTCGTACCCCGCATCCTGCCGTATGAAGCCGGCGCCCCCGCCAAAAGGAAAAGGACGCCCCTGCCCCGGCGGGCAAAAGCGTCCTCTTTCGTATGAAAAAACGGATTATTCCTGCTTGATCGCGGTCAGCGCGCTGATCTTGACCGCCCGGTTGGCGGGCGAGAAGCCGGAAACCAGCCCGACCAGCGTCGCGAACGCCACCGCCCCGATCGCCAGCCACCAGGGGATGATCGAGCTGCCGCCGATCGAGGTGGAAA
>CALXKG010000200.1 GCA_944388825.1 uncultured Clostridia bacterium
TCCGCTGCGCCTTCCGCTGCGCCTTCGGCTTTCTTCAGCGTCAGCACAGCTTTAACCGGACCTGTTGCCATCCATGCTTCAACATAAATTCCTGTCTTTTTCCCCGCAACGCTGTTTTTCCCATCCAGCAGAATGGTCAGGGACACATTGGGATTATCAGATTGTGCATAAATACCATGCGAATTTGTCCCGCCGCTTTTGATCGTAGCGTCCTTCAGGGTCAGGGTGTTGCTATTTGCGTCATAGTGGACGTTCCAGCTATCTGTACTTTGGCACACAGTCAACGTGCCGCTAGTATCCGTCGTCCAATATCCGCCCTGCGTAGCATTCACATTACCAACCACCAGCGTCGCCGGTGCAGTCTTTGGTTCAGCCTCTCCGATCGCGCTTACCGTCTGCCAGATACCCCCCCCCGGCGGGGTCGAAGGCCGTCCCGCCCGCCGGGGCCAGCGCCAGAATCCCCGCGAAAAGGAGCGCCGCAATCCGTTTTTTCATCGTTTTCCTCCTTGCCCCCGGCCCCGCCGGGAGGTTTTGTATTTTCCTTTATTATAACCGTTCTCCCGCAAAAAAGCAAGCAAAAAGCCCCCGCTTTTTCAGGCGGGGGCGGATTGTTACGCCGTTTCCTTCCGGTAGGAAGTCACCGGGTCCTCGATATCGTTCCGGGGGTACCGCCGCCGGACGATGATATAGGTGACCAGGTGGACGCAGGAGGTCAAAATCCAGGTGACCGGGTAGGAAATGTACAGCGTCTTGAGGGTCGGCGAGACCAGCTGGAAGACGGTGAAAATCCAGACGATCCGCAGCCCGCAGACGCCGATCAGCGACGCCGCCATCGGGATGACCGAGCTGCCCATGCCCCTGAGGCTCCCCACCAGCGTGTCCATGATCCCGCAGGTGAAGTAGGTCGGGCAGATGATCCCCATCCGGATAAGCCCGTACTGGATAACCTCCGGGTCGCCCGTGTAAAAGCCCAGCAGCACGTTGCCGAACGCCAGCGCCAGCAGCCCCAGCGCCAGCCCGAAGAAGATCGCGTACCCTTCGCAGGTCAGCAGGATCTTGTCTACCCGCCTGAACTTCTGCGCGCCCATATTCTGGCCGGTGAAGGAGATGGAGGACTGGTACATCGCGTTCATCGCGACATAGACAAACCCCTCGATGTTGGCGGCGGCGGTGTTGCCGGCCATCGCGATCGAGCCGAAGGAGTTGACGGTCGACTGGATGAGCACGTTCGAGATCGAGAAGACCGCGCCCTGTAAGCCCGCCGGCAGGCCGATGCGGATGATGCCGAGGAGCTTATCCTTGTGGAACCGCATCTCCTTCGGGTGGAACTTCAGCGCCCCTTCCTCCCGCATCAGGCAGAGGACGACCAGCGCCATCGACAGGCACTGGGAGATGATCGTCGCCAGCGCGACGCCCGCGACGTCCAGGTGGCAGACAATGACGAAAAAGAGGTTCAGCCCGATGTTGAGGACGCCCGCCGCCGACAGGTAGTAAAGCGGCCGTTTGGTGTCCCCCACCGCCCGCAGGATCGCCGAACCGAAGTTGTAGACCAGCATGAATGGGCAGCCGACAAAGATGATCCGCATATAGGTGGCGGCCTTGTCGATGACGTCCTCCGGCGTCCCCATCAGCTCCAGCAGCGGGTAGGTCAGCACCAGACCCAGCACGATCAGCGCGGCGCCCCCCACGACGGCGATCAGCATCGCGGTCTGGATCGTCTCCCGGATGTCCTTTTCCTGCCGCGCCCCGTAGTACCGGGCGACCAGGACGTTGGCGCCGATCGACAGCCCGAGGAAGATGTTGGTCAGGAGGTTGGTCAGCGCGCCGGTCGAACCGACGGCAGCCAGCGACGTGCTGCCGGAAAACTGCCCGACGACAATGACGTCGGCGGCGTTGAAAAGCAGCTGCAGGATGCTCGAAAGCATCAGCGGGACCGCAAACCGGAGTATCTTACCGGGAAGCGGGCCCGAACACATGTCCATTTGGTACGACTTAGACGCCATGGGGTCATCCTCCTTGGTGAAATGTAAAAATGGTATAAAACCTTTGTAACGAAACCATTATATACCCATTTTGAAAAAAAGCAAGGGGGACGCTTTATTTTCTCAAAATTTTCACTTTCCGACAAATTATCGCCTTCCCCCGCCCTTTTTCTCAACCAGATTGTTTTGCGCGGATGATCTCTTCCATCCAGTCCTCCGGACAGCGGGCGTGCAGCGGGAACTGCCGCCGCACCGCCTCCTGCCCGCCCTCCATCGCGACCGGGAAACCGACCGTCCGGAGCATCGAAATGTCGTTATAGTTGTCGCCAAACGCGCAGACCGCCTCCGGCGGGATGCCAAGGGCCCCGCACAGCCCCAGTATCCCCTCCCGCTTGCTGGCTGTCCCGCAGTCCAGCCACTTTGCGCCGCCGAGGGCGATCTGGAACTGCGGCCACGCCTCCCGCCAGGCCTGCTGGTACTGCAGCGCCCCGTCCGGGCAGTAGGCCGAGACCTTGATGATCGGTTCCGCGATATCCTCCGGCTTTTCCACAATGGCCGCGTTGTTGCCGATCACATAGCGGATGTGGTCGGCGTACTCCGGGGACTTCGGGATCAGGTAACAGGTTTCCGAACCGGAGATCAGCACCTCAAAATGCGGGACGTCCAGGATCGCGTGGGAAAGCCGGAGCGCCGCCTGCCGTTCCATCGGCGTCCGGGAAAGCACCTCCCCTTCCGGAGAAAACACGACCGCGCCGTTTTCACAGAGATAGTAGATCTCTTTTTCGACCGGGGCAAAGAGCTTTCTCAAACTCCCATGCTGGCGTCCGGAAGCGGCGCAGACTTTGACGCCGAGGGCGTTCAGCGTCCGCACCTGCGCAAAAAAGCGGCCGGAAATGCCCTGATCGTAATCCTGGATCAGCGTACCGTCGATATCGGTCGCGATCAGGCGGATGGCGGACAGATTGGGGTTCATACGATCGACCTCCTTTGGAAATGGGTGTTTGTCACAGTAAAAATATAGTTTCCGGGCAGGCGCAAACCCCGGCCTCTCTCCCCGAGGGAGGCGGCGCGGCCAAGCTCCCCGCTTTGCTCAGCGGTGCACAGCCGATAAGCATTTCCCGTTCGGTTTCGCCGTCCTCCTTGACACCGCCCACCCGTCTGCTATAATGGAAGGTAGCGGGCCTGTCCCGCACGAAAGGAGACTTCAGCATGATCCAAGAAAGGCTTGCCCGGCTGCGGGAAAAGATGGCGGAGCAGAAGATCGACCTCTACATGGTCACCTCTTCCGACTTCCACGGCTCGGAATATGTCGGCGACTATTTTAAGGAACGGGCGTTCATCACCGGCTTCACCGGTTCGGCCGGGACGGCGGTCATTACGGCGGACGA
>CALXKG010000201.1 GCA_944388825.1 uncultured Clostridia bacterium
GCTTTTTATAGCAGACCAGCTCCGGGTCGGACCCGCCGCCGCCGTACCGGCAGACCAGCAGAAACCGGTCGTCGGCGACGGCGCCGTAGCACTTCTCCATCCCGTCCACTTCGATCTGCGCGCCGAGGTAGACGGCTTTATCGTCCAGAAACCGGACGGCCTGTCCACTGGGGAGGGGGTAGGCGAGGTTGACGTACGCACCCGAGAGGAGGTTCAGGCTCTCCACACGGAGGCCTGGGATCCCGAGGCCGTTGATCTCGTCCATGACCGCCTGTCTGCGGTGGGCAAACGCTTCCTGCCCGCCCTCCGAGATCCATTCCGCCGCGATACACCGCCCGCCAAAGGGCTTCCCGCCCGTTTCGGAACAGCCGGCGCAGTTTTCCGCCGGGCAGGACGCGCAGTCAAATTGCCCGCAAAGGGATGCCATCGTGAAAACCTCCTTTAATGGGTG
Source organism: uncultured Clostridia bacterium (assembly GCA_944388825.1). GTDB lineage: Bacteria > Bacillota > Clostridia > Oscillospirales > Ruminococcaceae > Faecivivens. The sequence goes on from CALXKG010000201.1 coordinate 452, forward strand.
ATCGCCTTGTTTTTCCACTTGCCCCGCCTGAACACAATGACGGTGATGACCGCCCCCATCACCCACGAAAGCAGCATCGACAGGAAGAGGGCGTAGGGTTCGCCGTTGGGGCGCGCGTCGTTCCGGGTCAGGAAGGCCAGCAGGTAGGCCACCGGCACCCGGATGACGACCGTCGTCACCAGCGAGATCCACATCGGGCTGACCGTGTCGCCCGCCCCGCGCATCGCGCCGGAGAGGATCTGGGTGACGGCCATCGCGATATACCCGACGGCCAAAAGCCGCAGCATCTGGACGCTTAAGTCGATGAGCGCCGCGGTCTGGGTAAACATTTCAATCAGGTAGACGCCGAAGAAGATCAGGCAGAGCACCAGCAGGACCGCCGTCCCGATGCCCAGCTTGAGGCCGTTTTTCGTCCCTTCTTCCACCCGGTCCATCCGGCCCGCGCCGACGTTCTGCCCGACGAAGGTGGTCATCGCCATCCCGAAGCTGAAGTTGGGCATCATCGCAAACCCGTCCACCCGCATGATGATGGTGTTGCAGGCGATGACGTCGGTGCCCAGCGAGTTGGTCAGCGACTGCACCACCAGCATCGACATCGAAAAGACCGCCTGGGTCGCGCCGGAGGGGAGCCCTAAAAAGATCAGCTCCTTGCAGAGCTTGCCGTCGAGGGAAAAGGAGCGCCGGGTAAGCCCCAGCTGCTGCCGCATCCGGAAGATCTTGATGAAGCACAGCACCGCCGAGACCGCCCAGGAGAAGATGGTCGCCCAGGCCGCCCCCGCGACCCCCATCCCCAGCCCCGCGACGAACCAGACGTCCAGGACGGTGTTCATCGCCGAGCAGATCAGCAGGAAGACCAGCGGCATAAAGCTGTCCCCCAGCCCCCGCAGGATGCCGGAGAGGATGTTGTAAAAGGCGAAGCCGATGATGCCCAGAAAGATGATCTGCAAATATTCGGCCGCCATGTCGATGATCTCGGGCGGGGTGTCCAGCAGCTGCAAAAAGGGCCGGGAGAGGAAGACGCCGCCCACCGTCATCACAATGCCGGCCAGCAGGGTCATGACCAGCGTGTTGCCGATGGAACTGGCCAGCAGCTTCCGGTTGCGCGCGCCGAAGTACTGGGAGACCATGATGCCGGCCCCGGTCGAGATGCCGACAAAGAGGACGAGCAGCAGGTTGTTGACCGGGCCGCTCGCCCCGACCGCCGCCAGCGCGTTGTCCCCGACGTAGTTGCCGACGACGATCGAGTCGACGGTCGAATACAGCTGCTGGGCGATGTTGCCGATCAGCAGCGGGACGGTGAACTGGACGATGGCGCCGGCTGTTCCGCCGGTGGTCATGTCCCGCGGGGCGAAAAACCGCGCGATTCTGTTTTGAGCCATTTCCGGGCCTTCCTTTCGGATTTGATTTGGACTTTTCACTTTTGCCATATATCCGACAAAATTATATCACCTTCCGCACCTTTTTGCAACTGTTTTTCAAAAGTTCGGGAAGAAATCTATTTTCAGAATCTGAAAAAGCCGCCGGGAAAGGGAAGGCCCGCTTTCCCGGCGGTTTTGGAAGTGTCTTCAGCCGTTTACCAGCATCTCCATCAGGCTCTCCCCCCGCCCGATATACAGCCCCGTCCCGGCGGCGGCGCGCTCGGTGAAGCAGGGGACGCCCGGGGCCTCCGCCCCGCTGTCGTAGAGCAGGAAAGGGACCGGGTCGGCGGTGTGGGTGCGGACATCGAGGGGGGTAGGGTGGTCGGGCAGCACCATCACCCGGAAATCGCCCATCTCCGGCAGGGCGGAGAGGACAGGCCCGAGGATCTCCCGGTCGATCCGCTCGATCGCTTCCACCTTGTTTTCCGCCTCCCCCCGGTGGCCGCACTCGTCCGGCGCTTCCACATGGAGGTAGACCAGGTCCGCCCCTTCCCGGAAGGCGCGGACGGCCGCTTCCGCCTTGCCGGAGAAGTTGGTGTCGATATAGCCGGTCGCGCCGGGGACGTCGATCACCTGCATCCCGGCCAGCCGCCCGATCCCCTTGATCAGGTCGACCGCCGAGATGACCGCCCCCTTCAGCCCCCATTTCCCGGCGAAGGAAGGGAGGGCGGTCTGCCGCCCCTGCCCCCAGAACCAGACGCCGTTTGCCGGACGCTTGCCGGCGGAAACGCGGGCCAGGTTGACCGGGTGGCCGGCGAGCAGCTCCGCCGCCTGTTCCATCACCTGCCGCAGCGGCGCCGCTTTCCCGGCGGGGAGATAGGGCCCGATCACCTGCCCCGGGATGTCGTGGGGCGGGGTCAGGTCGCCGAGGTCTTCCTCCGGGTTGTCCCAGACTAGGCAGTGGCGGTAGCTGACGCCGGGGTAGAGCCGCATCCCGGCGGGGAGGTGCTGATCGAGGAAACGGACCAGTTCCGCCGCCTCCCCGCTCCCGATGTCCCCGGCGCAGTAGTCTTCCATCGTCCGGGCGGGGTAGGGGCCGCTCCCGCCCAGGGTGACGAGGTTGCAGCGGATCGCGTACTGGCCGGGGGAGAGGGTCAGGCCCATGTTCGCCGCTTCCAGCGGGGAACGGCCGGTGTAGCAGGCGGCGGGGTCGTAGCCCATGACCGACAGGTTTGCGACGTCGCTGCCGGGCTTCATCCCGTCCGGGACGGTTTTGGCCATCCCGACGGCAGCGGAGGCGGCGAGGGCGTCCATGTGGGGCTTATGGGCCAGCTCCATCGGGGTGTGGCCCCGGAGGGTTTCGGTGGGGCGGTCGGCCATCCCGTCGCAGAGGAGCACCAGGTATTTCATCGGGAACCATCCTTTCGAAAAGCGTCTATACAGGACGCACAGTTGTATTTTCAGTTACCCTATCTTATCATATGCGGCGGGGGTTGTCAAGGAGTTTGGTTTCCGGCCGCGCAAATCATTTTTGTCCACATGGCGGTTGAACCGGGGCTTTCGCTGTGGTACAATGGAAAAAAACGGAAGGAGGCGGCCGGATGTCCCCATTTTATCAGGCGGTATATGACCTGGTCCGGCAGATCCCCCCGGGGAAGGTGGCAAGCTACGGACAGCTGGCCCTGCTCGCCGGACGCCCCCGCGCCGCCCGGCAGGTGGGACAGGCGATGGCCCGCTGCCCCGGGGATATCCCCTGGCACCGGGTGGTCGCGGCCGACGGAACGGTCAAAGGCAGTTTCCCGGAGGTGCACCGGGGGCTTCTGGAAGCGGAAGGGACGCCCTTTACCCCGGACGGGCGGGTGGATATCGGGAGCTGCCGGTTTTTGTTCCCGGACGGGGCAAAGGACGGTTGACACCGCCGGGAAAATGTGCTAAGATGAAAACAAACAAGTTTGTGCACGGACACATTAAGGAGGCATACTGATGCAGTACCGCAACCCGATCATCCCCGGTTACAACCCCGACCCTTCGATCACCCGGGCGGGGGATACCTTCTACCTGGTCAACTCTTCGTTTGAGTTCTTCCCCGGCGTACCGGTCCGCTCCAGCAAAAACCTGGTCAACTGGGCCTTTACCGGCTATGTCCTCGACCGGGAGAGCCAGCTGCCGCTCCACGGCTCCCGCCCCTCCGGCGGCATCTTCGCCCCGACCATCCGGTACCACGACGGGATGTTTTACATGATCACCACCAACATCGACCTGATGCCCACCGGCGCGCCCAACTTCATCGTCCACGCCGAAGACCCCGCCGGCCCCTGGTCGGAACCCGCCTGGATCGCCCAGGCCGGCATCGACCCGTCCATCTTCTTTGACGACGACGGCAGCTGCTGGTACACCGGCACCGGGCAGGACGGCAGCGGCCATCAGGGGATCGTCTGCTTCAAACTGGACCCGATGACCGGCGAGATCCTTTCGGAAAAGAAGGTCATCAGCCACGGCTCCGGCGGCAAGTGCCCGGAAGGGCCCCACCTGTACAAAAAGGACGGCTGGTACTACCTGATGCTGGCCGAGGGCGGCACCGAGTTCGGGCATATGGAGACGATCGGCCGCAGCCGGACGATCGACGGCCCCTACGAATTCTGCCCGTCCGGGCCCATCCTCACCGCCCGGGACGAGCGGGGCAACGGCTCCCCGATCCAGTGCACCGGCCACGCGGATATCGTCGACGACGAAAACGGCAACTGGTGGATCGTCTCCCTCGGCACCCGCCCGATCGGGCCGATGGCCCACCATCTCGGCCGCGAGACCTTCCTCGCCCAGCTGGATTGGGTGGACGGCTGGCCGGTCGTCCGAAACGGCGGGCTGATGCAGCTGGAGGCGGACGCCGACCTGCCGCAGGCGGGGACGGTGGGGCCGGTCTCGGACGACATCCACTGCGATTTTACCCGGATGGAGAAACTGCCCTTCGACTTCAACTACCTCCGCAACCCGGCGATGGAAAACTATAAGCTGGACGGGGGGCTTGTCCTTCAGGGCACCGCGGAGCGGCTCTCGACCCCCAACACCTCCCCGACCTTTACCGGCATCCGGCAGACCCAGTTTAAGACGGTCACGACCGCCGTCCTGAACACGGATATCCCGGAAGGGTGTTCCGCCGGGCTGACCGCCTACGGTATCCACACCCACCATTACGACGTCCTCGTCACCCGGCGGTATGGCAAGCTGTACGCCCGGCTGCGCAAACACCTCTACGATATGGAGATGGCGGCGGCGGAGATCCCGCTGCCGGAATGCGGGAAGGTCAGCCTCCGGATCACCTCCGACCGGAACGAATATACCTTCTCGGTCGATTTCGGCGGAGGGTATGTCGTGCTGGGCCACGGGCTGACCATCGGCCTTGCGACCGAAGTCACCGAGACGATGACCTTTACCGGGACTTACCTTGCGCTGTTCGCCGAAAACGGCGCCGCCCGGTTTGACCGCATGGACTATGAAGCGGAGTGGGAACCGGCCCCGAAGGGCCGCATCGGCTGATTTT
>CALXKG010000202.1 GCA_944388825.1 uncultured Clostridia bacterium
CCTACCCGTGCAGGCCACGGCTTAAATCAAGCCGCGTAAGCTAAGGTTCTAGAATTAGAGTTAGCGTTTAATTTTAGGTGCGGCGATTAAAGAGCTTCCGCCCGCTCTACCCGCTTAACAGACTTCAGGGCCCCCGTCGAAACCTTTACGCCCCCATGTAAGCCGCCTGCGCGGCGAAAAGGGTACAAGGCGCGGGGATCACCGCCGCCGGATCTTCAGCGCCCGCTGGATCTCGCGGTTGGCGTCCCGGTTGGCGATGTCCTGCCGTTTGTCGTGGAGCTGTTTGCCCTTACAGAGCCCCATCTCCAGTTTGACATGGTTTTTCTTGAAATAAAGGGAAAGCGGGATCAGGGTCAGACCCTCCTGCTTGACCTTGCCCAGGAGCCGCATGATCTCCCGCTTGTGCATCAGCAGCTTCCGGACCCGGAAAGGGTCGCGGTTGAAAACATTCCCCTTATCGTACGGGCTGATGTGCATCCCCTTGACGAACAGTTCCCCGCCGTCGATCGTGCACCAGCTGTCTTTTAGGTTGACGCCGCCTGCCCGGAGCGATTTGACCTCGGTCCCGGCCAGTTCAATGCCGGTTTCAAAAGTCTCCAGCACGAAATAATCGTGCCTGGCCTTCCGGTTTACGGCGATCACTTTCCCCGCCGGCATGGCGGCGCCTCCTTTCCCCTGCCCGGCGCGGCGTGACGCCCGCCCCAGACAGATCTGATTTTTTGTCCCCTGCGGGGCTCACATACTCACCCGGTTCTCCAGCGCCTTGTTGAGGGTGGAGTTGTCGGTATACTCCAGCTCCCCGCCGACCGGGATGCCGAACGCCAGCCGGGTCACCTGGATCCCCAGCGGTTTTAGGAGCTTGGCGATATACATCGCGGTCGCTTCCCCCTCGATGGTCGGGTTGGTGGCCATGATGACCTCCCGCACATCGGTGTCCCGCAGCCGGACGAGCAGTTCCTTGATCCGGATCTGCTCGGGGCCGACCCCGTCCAGCGGCGAGATCAGGCCGTGGAGGACGTGGTACCTGCCCTTATACTCCTGCAGCCGCTCGAAAGCGGCGACGTCCCGCGGGCTTTCGACGACGCAGATCACCCCGCCGTCCCGCTCCGGGGACGCACAGATGTCGCAGACCTCCTTATCGGTGAGGTTCTGGCAGATCTTGCAGTTGTGGATCGACTTTTTTGCCTCCAGGATGGAAGCGGCAAAGTCAGCCGCCTGTTCCTGCGGCATATCCAGCACAAAGTAGGCGATCCGCGCCGCCGACTTGCGGCCGATGCCGGGGAGGGCGGCGAAATGTTCCATCAGCCTCTTCAGAGGAAGCGGTTCGCCTGCCATCGCCGATCAATAAAGCCCCGGGATATTGAGCCCGCCGGAGATATCGTTCATCCGGGTCTCGGTCTCGCTCTCGACCTGGCGGAGCACCTCGTTGACGCCGCTGACGATCAGGTCCTGCAGATCCTCGATCGCTTCGGGGTCGACGATCTCGGGCTTGAGGGTAACAGAACGGAGCACCTTGTCGCCGGTCATCTTGATCTCAACGACGCCGCCGCCGACGGTTGTCACATACTCTTTCTGGTTGATCTCTTCCTGGGCCTTTTCCATCTGCTCCTGCATCTTCTGGGCCTGCTTGATCATCTGGCTCATATTGTTGCGGGGGGCGGTGTAGCCCTGGGGCAGTCTTGCTTTCATTGGTAAACATCCTTTCAAATTCCGGGGTCATCCCCGGGCGTTCTGTCGTTGTTTTGCGGGCGTATGATCGTTACGCCCTCCCCCGCGGCGCGGGAGAGTATATCCTGAAAGGCAGTCGGGCGGCTGTTTTCCAGCTTCGGCTGCGCTTTTCTGGCAATCCTCAGTTTATGCCGGCTGCCTAGCTTCCGCTCGACCAGGTCGGCCAGCCGCGCGCCGATGTTGTTGGTGAGAAGCATCCCCTTCAGCATCGGGTTGGGCGAAGAAATGATGACCGTTTTCCCGCTCCGGACGGCGGTCGAGCCGTCCATCAGGGAAAAGAGGGCGGGTTCCCGGTCCTCCATCTCCCGCAGCAGCTCCGCCCACTGGGGGAGCGGTTCGGCGGCAGGTTCCGGCTGCTGTGCCGGCTGGACGGCCGCTGGCGGGGAGGCGGGTTCGGCCGCCGCCGGGGACGGACGCGGTTCCGGATGCGGTTCCGGCTCCGGGATGGTCCCGGGCTCTTCCGCCGGGGACGGCGCCGGGGTGGGGACAGGCCGCGCCGCAGAAGAAACCGGCCGGACGGCCGTCAGCGACGCGATCAGCCGCTCCAGCTCGGAAATCCGGGCCTGCAGTGCCGCGACGTCGGCGGAAGGCGCAGGCTGCGCGCCCGCGGCCTGTGGGGGGGCATGGGCCTCCCCGCAGAGGCGGATAACCGTCATCTCCAGCTCGACCTTTTTGTCCGATACCTTATGCAAAGCGGCCGAACAGGCCTGCAGCCCGTCCAGCACCGACAGGATCCGGTCGCCGGAAGCGGCGTCCGCCTGTTTTTGCAGCCTTTTCAGCTCGTCCGGCAGGCAGACGACCATGCCGGAAGGGTCGCGGACCGCCCGGCAGATGAGCAGGTCGCGGAAATGGGCAGTCAGCTCTTCGCAGATCCGCCCCGTTTCCTTTGCCCGGTCGTACAGGTCTGCGATAACCGAAAGGGCCGTACCGGTGTCCCCGGCCAGGACCGCGTCCGAAAGCTGGAACATCTGCTCCCGCCCGGCGATGCCGGCGGTGTCGGCAACCACCTGGGGGGTGATCTCCTCCCCCGCCGCCATGCACTGGTCGAGCAGGGACAGGGCATCCCGCATCCCGCCGTCGGAAAGGCGGGCTATGAGGTTTGCGGCGTCTTCCGTGAGGGATACCCCCTCTTCCGCCGCGATATAGGAAAGCCTGGCCGCGCTGTCTTCCGGCCGGATGCGGCGGAAGTCGTAGCGCTGGCAGCGGGAAATGATCGTCGCCGGGACCTTGTGGGGCTCGGTCGTCGCCAGGATAAAGAGGACGTGGGGCGGCGGCTCTTCCATGATCTTTAAAAGGGCGTTAAACGCCGACTGGGAGAGCATATGCACCTCGTCGATGATATACACCCGGTATTGGCAGACGGTCGGGGCAAAGTTTGCCTCGTCCCGCAGGGAGCGGATATCGCCGACGCCGTTGTTGGAGGCGGCGTCCATCTCGGTGACGTCTAAAATACTGCCTTCCTCGATCCCCTTGCAGTTGGCGCACTCCAGGCAGGGGTTCCCATCCACCGGGTGGAGGCAGTTGACCGCTTTCGCGAGGATCTTCGAGCAGGTGGTCTTGCCGGTCCCGCGGGAGCCGGTAAACAGATAGGCGTGGGCGGTCTTCCCCTCCCGCACCTGGTTTTGCAGGGTACGGGTGATGTGCTCCTGGGATACGACGTCGGAAAAGCGCTTTGGCCGCCACTTCCGATAAAGTGCCAGGTAGATACGCTCACCCCCCGCCGATACCTGAAGCAAAAATAAAAATGACCGTGCAGCCGGACACACGGAGGTAAAGGCTTTGCTGCGTCACATGAGGCGGTCCGCTTAATGCTGCTCGGTTCCCCGCCTGACATGGTTCACGGTGTCCCATCGCGCAGGACCCGTACCTCCGTATGTCCGGCTGCACGCTCCAGCTGCTGTTTGCTTTTTCTGATAGCGAAACTATTATACACTATTTTGGCTGGGAATGCAAGTGTTTTTTTCGGAATGAAAAAAGTTTGCATTTTCCCCGGATCAAGATCCCCCGCAAAACCGCCCAATGGGCTGAATAACGGAAACGGCCCTGCCATCCCCGGCAGGGCCGCAGCTTATCACGCGGTTTTCTCTTTGTTCTTGATTTTAAACAGCCACTCGCACATGACAAGCATCAGCACCAGGAAGAAGAGCAGCGTAAACGGGTAGAGCGCCATGCTCACCCGGCTGGTGATCATCCCGATCAGCGGCGGCATGAAGGTGGTGCCGCAATAGGCGCAGGCCATCTCGACGCCGGTGAAGGACTGGCTGACCTCCCGCCCGAAGTTGTCGGGGGTGGAGTGGATGATGCTGGGGTAGACCGGCGCGCAGCCCAGCCCGATGACCAGGAGCCCAGCGCAGACCAGCGGCGCAGGCCCCGGGATGACCAGCAGGACGATCCCCGCGAGGATCACGACCTGCCCCAACCGGATCATCCGCCGGTCGCCGAGCTTGCCGGTGACGAACCCGCTCGCCGCCCGGCCCAGCATGACGCCGAAGTAGAACAGCGCCGCCCAGGACGCCGCGTCGCTCTCCGAAATGCCCCGGTACTGGACCATATAGCTGGCGGCCCAAAGCCCGGTGCCGGTCTCGATCGCCGAGTAGCAGAAAAAGGCGATAAACAGCTGCTTGGCGCCGGAAGTGGCAAAAATTTCCCGCAGCGTGAGCGACTGGCGCGGGGTCTCCTCCCCGCCGTCCGCCGCGATGTCCTTTTTCCACATCGGCAGCGAGAAAAAGAGGAAGGCGGTCAGAACCGCCTGGATCACGCCGATCACCCGGTAGCCGGCGGGCCAGCCCCAGTTCTGCCCGATGCAGGCCCCCATGATGTACGGCCCGATCGAGGCACCCAGCCCCCAGAAGCAGTGCAGCCAGCTCATATGCCGGGCTTCATAGTGGAGGGCGACGTAGTTGTTGAGCGCCGCGTCGATGCTCCCGGCCCCGAGGCCGTACGGGAGCGCGAAGACGAGCAGCATCCAGAACTGCCCGCAGAGCGAAAAGCCGAACAGCCCGACCGCCGTCATCAGCGTGCTGACGGCCGCCACCTTGCCGGTGCCGAACCGGCGGATGACCCGTTCGCTCATCAGGCTGGAAACGACGGTGCAGGCGGCGATCGTCATCGAGACGATGCCGGCGCTGTCGACCGATACCCCCATCTGCGGCTGCATACTGGGCCAGGCCGCGCCGAGCAGCCCGTCCGGCAGGCCCAGACTGATGAATGCGAGATAAATGATGGCAAGCAATAGCGACGCCATATATCCCCCTCCTGTCAAAATGTAAACTGTAACCGATTACAACCGGCCTTTCGAGGGATATTATACCATCTTCCGCCCGGGAATGGCAAGAGGTTTTTCGCAAAATGAAAAGGAAAGCAGGGAGATCCGCCGCCCGCCGCGCCCGCAGAAAGCGGAGACCCCGGAGGGATAAATCCTTCCGGGGTCTCCGCTGTATGGATGCAGAAAAGAAGATAGCGAATGAGAAATGAAATGGGATCAGCCTTCCACGCCGTTCTCCTCGAGCCAGGCGTTCAGCTGCGTCTGTTTTTCGTCCATGATCGTCTGCAGGCCGGCGCCGTAAAGGGCGTCGTTCAGCTGCTGGATACCGGTTTCGATGTCGATCGTGCCGAAGTTCAGGTCGTTGTCATACTGGTCGTAGACCGACGTGCAGGCGGCCAGCTGGTCGGCGACCGGGGTGGAATCGTATACAAAGCCGCTCGCCTTGGATTTCAGGAGGTTCGCGTTGTATTCCTTATACTGTTCCCAGACGTCCGGGTCGTTGCCTTCCCAGGCGTGGCCGACGAACTGGTTGGGGTAGGCCCAGCCGAAGTCCTGATGGTAGGCGACAGAGGAAGCGTCTTTCCCCTCCGGATAACCGGCGGTGCCGTCTTCCTTCTCTTCCCAGTCGACCCCTTCGACGCCCCAGTTGATCAGATCCTGGAACTCGCCGCTCTGGTAGCACCAGTTGTAGAAGGCGGCCGCCTTGACCGGGTCTTCGGAAGCGTTGGCCAGCGAGTAGACGATCGCGTTGATCGACATCGAGGTGGACATGACCTGCTGCTGGATCGGGATGACGTAGACTTCATAGCCGGTCTGGGCCAGCTTTTCGACGTCGGTATTGGGTTTGACGTTGGTCAGGTAGGAGAAGAGGTTGCCGGCCTTCATCAGCGTCTCGCCGCCGTCGGTGGTGGTGGCGGCGTCGGCCGATTCATAGCCCGCGTCGAACCAGCGCTTGGCGACCTCGCAGAGGGAGCGGTATTCGTCGGTCTCGAAATAGTTGACGACGGTCAGATCCTGGCCGTAGTTCATCAGCATGCCGAAGTTGTCGCCCAGGCTGTCGGCAAAGTTGCCGCCGAAGGAGGCAATACCCTGGGTGCCGCCGACGCAGATCATGCCGGGATAGGCTTCCTTGACCGCGGCGAACAGTTCATCCATCTGCTGATAGCTGGAGATATCCGAAATGTCCATATCAAAGTCGTCGGGGGAGATGCCCAGCTCATCCATGATGTCCTTGCGGCAGATGAGCCCGGCCTGGTAGCCCCGTTCCTTCATCTGGGAGAAACCGGCCAGGAACCCGCCGACGTTGGCGGAGTAGGCGTCCTCGCCCATCCCTTCCAGCACGTCCGGGACATATTCCAGATAGTCGTTCCAGTCCAGCATATACCCCGACTGGATGAAGGTGCCGAAGTTGCCGGAGCCGTTTAAGAAGAGGTCAAGCGGTTCGTTGGCCGCCAGCATCATCGACAGGTTGGTCGTCCAGGTGCCCATCGTCTGCGGGATCAGCTCGACGTTCATGTTCATTTCCTTGAGGGCCAGCTCGTTGACGGCCGCCTCGACCGCGTCCTGCCCGCCGCCTTCAACGGCGACGCAGTACTGGAAGTAGACGGTATAAGGCTCTTCGTCAAAGTTGGGGGTATACCCGGCAGACGCGGACGCTTCGCCGGAATCGCCTTCGGAAGCGAGCTCGCCGGAATCTTCCGCGCCGGAATCGGACGCCGGGGTAGAACCGGAGTCAGACGCCGGGGTCGAGCTCTCGCCGCTGTCGCAGGACACGAGGGCCGCCGCGGCCATCAGGGCGGCAAGCAGGCTGCAAAGGACACGTTTTTTCATGGGAATGCCTCCTTGGAACGGATTGTTGTCGATATAACGCACAAAATGATTGCAAAGGGTTTGCAATTTCTGTCTCATATTATAACACAGGCGGAAGCCGAAAACTACCAAAATCCGGAGGTATTTTTGTTGATATCCGGACATCTTTCCGGCAAAAAAGCCCGCGGGGGCGTTTCCCGCGGGCTTTCCGGCTGTCTGATAAACTTGTCCTGCAAATCCGGGTTACTCGCCCTGTTCGGCGAGCCAGGCGTTCAGCTGCGCCTGTTTTTCCTCCATGATCGCCTGCAGGCCGGCGGCGTAGAGGGCCTCGTTCATCGCAGCGATCCCCTCTTCGATGTCGGTCGAGCCGGTGAACAGGTCGTTGTCATACTGGTCGAAGGCAGAGGTGCAGGCGGCCAGCTCGTTGACGACCGGCGTCGAGTCAAAGTTGAAGCCGAACGCCTTGGAACGGAGGAGGGAGCTGTTGAACGCATCGTACTGTTCCCAGATATCCGGGTCGTTGCCTTCCCAGGCGTGGCCGGCGAACTGGTTGGGGTAGGAGTAGCCGAAATCCTGATGGTAGGAGACGGTGGTGGCGTCGACCCCTTCGGGATAGGCGGCAAGCCCGTCTTCGTTCTCGACCCAGTCGACCCCTTCGATGCCCCAGTTGATCAGGTCTTCAAATTCCCGGCTCTGGAACGCCCAGTTGTAGAAGGCGGCCGCCTTGACCGGGTCTTCGGAAGCGTTGGCCAGCATATACAGCGCCGCGTTGACCGAGAAGGAAGAAGTCACCACGACATCGGAAGCCGGGATCGCGTAGACCTCATAGCCCGACTGGGACTCCGCCTCGACGTCCGCGTTGGGCTTGATCCGGGTGAAATAGCCAAACGTGTTGCCCGCCTTGACCAGGATCGTGCCCCAGTCGGTGGTCGTCGCGGCGTCGGCCGACAGGTAGCCCGCCAGGAACCATTCCCGCGCCAGTTCGCAGAGGAACTTGAAGTTCTCGGTCTCAAAGTAGTTGATGACCTCGGTGCTCTGGCCGAAATCGTCCAGCATACCGAAGTTGTTGCCCAGGCAGTCGGCGAGGTCGACCGCAAAGGACGCCGGGGTGGACGGGCCGCCCAGGACCAGCATATCCGGGTAGGCGGCCTTGACGGCGGCAAACAGCTCGGTAAACTTGTCGTAGCTTGTATAATCGCTGATGGTGACGTTAAAATCGTCCGGGCTGAAGCCCAGCTCGTCCATAATATCCTTGCGGCAGATCAGGCCGGGCTGGTAGCCCCGCTCCTTCATCTGGGTAAAGCCGATCAGGAAGTCGCCGACATAGCCTGCGTTGATATCGTCGCCCAGCGTCTCGACGACGTCGGGGACATACTGCAGGTACGGGGTCCAGTCGCGGACATAGCCGGACTCGATATAGGTGCCGAAGCTGTCCGACCCGCCGATGAACAGGTCGAGCGGCTCGTTGGACGCAAGCGACATCGACAGCGTCTGCGCCCAGGTGCCGCCGGTCATCGGGATCAGGTCGACGTTCATGTTCATCTCTTTCAGGGCAAGCTCGTTGACCGCGGCTTCGACCGCCTCCTGCCCGCCCTGCTCCGCGCCGACCAGGTACTGGAAGTGGACGGTGTAGGGATCTTCGTCAAAGTTCGGGGTATAGCCGGCTTCGGAGGATCCCGCCTGTTCGGCGCCGGAAGCAGACGCGTCCGCCGCTTCCGAAGAGCCGGCAGAGGCGGGTTCGCCGGAAGCAGACGAAGATTCGCCGCCGTCCGCGCAGGAACCGAGCGACGCAGCCATCAGCAGGGCCGCCAGCAGGCTGAAAATTCTTCTCTTGTTCACAATCAACCATTCCTTTCTGTCCATGGCCAGTTCAGTATATCGTTCTACTGGCCGCAGACCATTATAGCAGAAAGTTTTCCGGCTTTCTATCAAAATCCGGAGGTCTTACTTTCGATTTCCGGACATGTATCAGAAACGCCCCGGCTCTGCCCGCCCTGCGGGCAGGGGGATTTCCGGCCCGCAGGGCCTGGAAAGGAAAGATGGTATTCCCCTCCCCCGCGGTTTATGCTATAATAGAAGCTGAAAAAAGACTACACCGCTCCCGCAGGAGGTATTCCATGGACAGACTCCCCCTCACCCCTTACCCTTCCCTCTCCCTGCCGGCGGGGACAGAAGCCGTATTCCTCGACCTGGACGGGACGCTCCTCGACTCGATGGGCGTCTGGACCGAGATTGACCGGCAGTTCCTCGCCAAAAGAGGGCTTGAGATCCCGCCCGACTATCTGGAGGCGATCGTCCCCCTCTCTTTCCGGGACACCGCCCTCTATACCATCCGGCGGTTCCATTTAAATGAAACGCCCGAAGCGCTGATGCGGGAATGGCACGGGATGGCGCTGGAAGCCTACCGCGACTGGGTGCCCTTAAAGGCGGAGGCAAAAGGGCTGGTGGACTGGCTCAGCGGGAAGGGGTACCGGCTGGCGGCCGCCACCGCCTCGACGCCGGAGCTGGCGCTTCCCTGCCTGACCCGGCTGGGGATGCTGGATAGGCTCGAGATGGTCATCTCGACCGAAAACGTCTATATCGGCAAAAACGAACCGGCCTTCTGGGAAGTGGCGGCGGAAAAGATGGGGCTGCCGCCCGGCAGATGCGCCCACTTTGACGACGCGGCGGCGGGCCTCCTGGCCGCGAAAGCGGCGGGACTTTACACCGTCGCCGTCTTCGACCGGTTCGGCGACCGGCCGGAAAAGCTCGCGGCCGCGGACGCTCTCACCACCCTCGACCCCAAAGACCGGGAGGCGCTTCGATGATGCGGCAGATCGCGCCGGGGGCGCTCCTCTCCCCCGTCCCGGCGGTGCTGGTCAGCTGCGGGACAATGGAAAAGCCCAACCTGTTGACCGTCGCCTGGGCCGGGACCGTCTGCACCAGGCCGCCGATGGTCTCCATCTCCATCCGGCCGGAGCGGTTCTCCTACCCGCTCATCCGGGAGTCGGGGGAATTTGTCTTAAACCTCCCGCCCGCCAGGCTCGTCCGGGCGGTCGACCTCTGCGGGGTAAGATCGGGGCGGGACGGGGACAAGTTCGCGCTCTCCGGCCTCCACCCGGCGGAAGCGGCGGGCGTCGGCGTCCCCGGGGTGGCGGAATGCCCGGTGCGGTTTGGCTGCAAGGTGCGGCAGGTCATACCGCTCGGCAGCCACGACCTTTTCCTCGCCGAGATCGTCTCAATTGAAGCGGAGGAAAGGCTTTTTGACGAAAAGGGGCGGCTCTGCCTGGAAAAGATGGGGCTTCTCGCCTACGCCCACGGGGAATACTTCTCCCTCGGGGAGAAGGCAGGCTCCTTCGGGTTCTCGGTGCGGAAAAAGCCGCTGCCGCCCCGCAAGGCGGCCCCCCGCCCGGGAAGCCGCCGGAAACGCCCCATCCAGAAAGGAAGCAGAAAACCATGAAAACGCCCGTTTACCCCACTTTCCCGGAAGGCTCCCCCGCCCGCACCCCGGCCTACATCGACGTCCGGTACGCCGAGACCGACCAGATGGGGATCGCCCACCACTCGGTATACGCCGTCTGGTTCGAGCAGGCCCGTACCGAACTGATCGCCCGGCTCGGCCGGCACTACCGCGACCTGGAAAAGGCGGGGCTGCTGCTGCCGCTGGCGGAACTGGGCTGCAAATACTATAAGCCGGCGCTGTATGAAGACCGGCTGGAAATTTACACCCACGTTTCCAGGCTGACTGCCGCCCAGCTGGAATTTGCCTATGAGGTGGTGCGGGACGGGGCGCTGATCGCCGAAGGGTTTACCCGCCACGGCTGTACCGGCAAGGACCTCCGCCCGATCAATATCAAAAAGAAGTTCCCGGACGTGTATGCCGCGATGGCGGCGCTGCGCCCCGCGGGCGAATGAAGCGCTTCATACTATAAGAAAAGGATGATATACGATGCAGATTCTCCACACCCTCCCCAAAGACGACGGCTTCCGGATGCCGGCCGAATTCGAGCCCCACGAAGGCTGCTTCCTCATCTGGCCGGAACGGGCCGACTCCTGGGCCGGCGGGGGATACGCCGCCCGCAAGGCCTTTGGCAGGGTGATCGAGGCGATCGCCCGGTGGGAAAAGGTGACCGTCTTCGCCTCCTGCGGGCAGTATGAAAACGCCAGGGCCTCCCTGCCGCCGCAGGTGCGGGTGGCCGAAATGTCCACCGACGACGCCTGGGCGCGGGACGTCTCGCCGGTCATCGTCAAAAATAAGGACGGGGTGATCCGCGGGATCGACTGGGGGTTCAACGCCTGGGGCGGGCTGTACGACGGGCTCTATTTCCCCTGGGACAAGGACAACCACGCCGCCCGCAAGGCCTGCGACCTGCTGGACATCGATTGCTACGACCGCCGGGACTTTATCCTGGAGGGCGGGTCGATCCATTCGGACGGGGAAGGGACGGTCCTGGTCACCGAGGAATGCCTCCTCTCCCCCGGCCGCAACCCGCGGTATACCAAAGCGGAGATCGAGAAAGTCCTAAAAGATAACCTCGGGGCGGAGAAGGTGCTCTGGCTCCCCTTCGGCATCTGGGGGGACGAGACCAACGGCCACGTCGACAACATCTGCGCCTTTACTTCCCCCGGCGAGGTGGTGCTCGCCTGGACCGACGACCAGAGCGACCCGCAGTACGCCCGGAGCAAAGCCGACCTCGACTACCTGTCCGGCGAGACCGACGCCATGGGCCGCAAGATCACCGTCCACAAGCTCCCCCTCCCCCGTCCGGTCTATGTGACCGAGGCGGAATGCGCGGCGCTGGAGCCGATGGACGGCGTCCCGACCCGCAGCCCCGGCGAACGGCTGGCCGCCAGCTATGTCATCTTCTACATCGCAAACGGCGGGATCATCCTGCCGGCCTTCGGCGACCCGGCCGACCGGCAGGCGGCGGAGATCCTCGCCCGCTGCTTCCCTACCCGGGAGATCGTCCCCATCCCCGCGCGGGATATCCTGACCGGCGGCGGCAACTTCCCCTGTATCACCAGCCAGATCCCCCGGAGAGGGGAAGGAGGCGCGCCCTGCGGGGCAAAGAGGCCGGGCTTCCTACTAAAGGCAAAAGGAGGTTTTCCCATGTCGTTCGCCCATCTGCACCTGCACACCGAATATTCCCTGCTGACCGGGGCCTGCCGGTTAAAGGACATCCCCGGCCGGGTCAAAGAGGCGGGGCAGGACGCGGTCGCCATCACCGACCTCGGCGCGATGTACGGGGTGGTCGACCTCTACAAGCTCTGCAAAAAAGAGGGGGTCAAGCTGATTGTCGGCTGCGAGGTCTATCTCTCCCCCCGCTCCCGGCGCCAGAAGGATATGCGCCTGGACCACGGCGGGCACCGGCTGGTGCTGCTGTGCGAGAACGAGACCGGCTACCAGAACCTCA
>CALXKG010000203.1 GCA_944388825.1 uncultured Clostridia bacterium
ATGTTCGACTACCGGAACGCCGGGCCGAACGCCGACTGGGGCAACTCCCGCGACTCGATCGAACGGGCGATCCTCGCCCTCTCCACCCGGGACTTCCGGAGCGGGAGCGAGGGCTGAGGCCACAGGTGAGAAAATCCGCTGCCGTCCTCCACCGGGGAAAAGAGACCTGTGGAAAACCGTGGCGAAAAAGGTCGAATCCCCCATCCGGCTGACGGCCGGGAAAAAGGGGGATTCTCCACCATTTCCACTGAGTTTTCCACATTCCATCCGGTGGAAAGGGCGGAAGTTTTCCACATTTGCCGAAGCGGAAGCTGCGAAAATCCGTACCACGCATCCGGGCGTACAGAGATTTTCCACCGAACAAACGGACTATCCACCAAAAATGTATGAACGGGCTGTTTCCGGGCAGACTTTTCCCAAATGAGTCTGTTTAGGAGGCCTATCATGGAAGAAAAAGAAAAAAACTGCCCGGAACCGGAAGAAAAGGACGGGGAGAATATCCGCGACGCCGGGTCGGTCGTCACCGGCTCGAAGCACCTGGTCCACTGCCTGACCGTCATCGGGCAGATCGAGGGGCATTACTCCCTCCCGCCCCAGAACAAGACGACCAAATATGAACACGTCATCCCGCAGCTGGCGGCGATCGAGGAGAGCGAGGAGATCAAAGGGCTCCTGATCCTCCTCAACACCGTCGGCGGGGACGTCGAGGCGGGGCTGGCCATCGCCGAGCTGATCGCCGGGATGAAAAAGCCGACCGTCTCGGTCGTGCTGGGCGGCGGGCATTCGATCGGGGTGCCGCTGGCCGTCTCGGCCAAGGAGAGCTTCATCGTCCCCAGCGCCACGATGACCATCCACCCGGTGCGGATGAACGGGCTGGTGCTGGGGGTCCCCCAGAGCTTTTCCTACTTCGAAAAGATGCAGGAGCGGATCACCCGCTTTGTCACCGGCAACTCCCGGATCACGCCCGAGCGGTTTACCCAGCTGATGATGGCGACCGGGGAGCTGGCGATGGACGTCGGCACCTCCATCGACGGGGAGACGGCGGTGGAAGAAGGGCTGATCGACCATCTGGGCGGGCTGTCGGACGCGTTTTCCTGCCTTTACCGGATGATCGACGGGACGGAAGGAGAGGAGGCGGAGAAATGCCGCTCCTGACAGTCGTAAGCTGGACGGCGGCGGGGCCTGAGACCCCGCCCCCCGAGACCCGGTGCTTCACCGAAAGCGGCCGGGCGCTGGAATGTGTCCGGGAGGGGGAAGGCTGGACGGTGAGCCGGCTTATTTCGACCGACCTGAAAGACTACCTGGACCCGCATTTCCAGCCGGGGGCGGCCTACCGCCCGGAGTGAGCGGGAAACGGCTTCCGGGCCTTCCGGCAGGACAGCGTCCAGCCGGCAATCATATACGAGACAAACATCCATGTGAAAGGGAAAAGGGAATATGACATATTTGGAAGCGGTCCTGCAGGGGATCCTGCAGGGCCTGACAGAATTTTTACCGGTGTCCAGTTCGGGGCACCTCTCGCTCTTCCAGCACTTTACCGGCAACAGCGGCGACGCGGGGATCTTCTTCTCGCTGATGCTGCACCTGGGGACGCTGGTCGCCGTCTGCATCGCGTTCCGGAAAACCATCTGGCAGCTGATACTGGAATTCTTTTCGCTCATCTGGGACCTTGTCCGGGGGAAATTCTCCTGGAAAAACCGGACGGCCTACCGGAATATGCTGGTGATGCTGATGCTCTCCTGCGTCCCGCTTTTGTTTGTGCTGGCTCTCAAGGACTTTTACGAAGGGTTTTCGACCGACAACGACATCCTGTTTGAGGGGATCTTCTTCCTCATCACCGCGCTGATGCTCTTTATGGGCGACCGGGTCAAACGCCGGGACAAAGGGCCGGGGGATATCAGGCCCAAAGACGCGCTGCTGGTCGGCGTCTTCCAGGCGATCGCGCCGCTGCCGGGGGTCTCCCGCAGCGGCTCGACCATCTCGGGCGGGATGCTCTCGGGGATGGACCGGGAGACGGCGGTGCAGTATTCCTTCATCCTCGGCATCCCGGTCATCCTGGCGAGCTCGCTTTTGGAGCTGTTCGACGTCACCCCGGCCGACCTGCAGACCGGCATCGGGCCGGTGCTGGTCGGGATGGTGATCGCGGCGGCCGTCGGGCTTCTGGCCATCAAGATGGTGCGGTATATCTCCAAAACCGACAAATTCGGGATCTTTGTCTGGTATACGGCGATCCTGGGCGTCATCGTCTGCGGGATCGGGATTTTTGAGCATATCGCCGGGGTGGATATCGTGACCTACCTGACGCAGATGGCGTAACGGCATTTTACATCTTGCAGCATCCCACCCGGGAGAAAGGACGTGTAGACATCTATGGCAAACGCACGGGGCAAAAACAGTTCCGGCACCAAAAAAAGCGGGAGCGCCGGCAAGGGCGCCGCGAAAACCGCCGGCGGGAAACCGCAGGCCAAAAAGAAACCTTCCGCCCCCCGGAAGCCGGGGAAAAAGACCGCCGCCCAGCTGCACCGCTCCAACCAGCTGTTCGCGGTCATCCTGTTCGCGGGCGGGGTGCTGCTCACACTGGTCGCGCTGTTTAACGGCCCGGTCCTATGGGGCGCCGCCCACCAGATTTTGCGGGGCGTCTGCGGGCCGATGAGCTACGCGGTCGGGCCGGTCTGTATCTTAGTCTCGCTGATGATCGCGATCGAGCGGGACCACGCGGAAGTACATATGCGGGTGTGGGAACTGACCGCCTTTTTCGTCCTGCTCTGCGGCACCAGCCAGTATTTCTTCGGCTACCCGTATGGGGAAGGCTTTTTTGAAAAGGTGCTCTACCTCTACCTGGACGGGACCGAACTCGCAAGCGGCGGGCTCCTGGCGATGCTGACCGGGTGGCCGCTGATGAAGGTGCTGGGGGATACCGGCGGGCTGATCGTCCACCTGCTGCTGCTCTTCATCCTCGTGATGGCGGTGACCGGGATGACCCTCCTGGAGCTGCTGGGGCTGTTTACAAGGCCGGTCAAGCAGATGCGGGAAGCCTACGCCGAACGGGAGGAACTGCGGCGGGAACGGATGGAAGAGCGGGCGGAAACGCCCCTCCAGAACACCCGCCCGCCCCGGAAAGTAAAGGACAGGCCCACCTTTAACATCGACGTCGCCATTTCCGACGAGGAAAAGGCCGCTGCCGAAAAAGAGCGGCAGGATTATATCGCCCGGAAGGCCGCCGACGCAAAGGCCAAAAAGGAAAGCTCGGCCGAAACCTTCGACGAAGCGCTTTCCAAAATGCAGGACGGCTCTACCCGCCCGCCCAGGCTGAAAAAAGAACCGGAAAAGGCGGAGCCGGAAACCGCCGCCGACGCCAGCAACCTGGACGCGATCATCGCCGCCTTTAAGAAAAAACCGGAAGCGACCGCCCCGCCGCCCGCCCCTGTAAACGGCCCGGAACCGGAAGACCCCTTCGACGGGGTGGACGCGGCTGCCCAGCCTGCGCCGGAAACCCCTGCCCCGCCGGCTGAACCGGCAGTCAAGTTCTCCTCCGAAAACCCCGCCGGGGTCGGCCGGGCAATCGGGGAGATTTTGGACGCCCAGCCCGACCTGCCGGAGCCGCCGCCCCCCGAAGGGCTGGAGGAGCGGATGGACGAGGCGTTTACCGCCATCCGCAAAGGGCAGGACGTTCCGCAGTCCCCGCCGGCCGGGCTCCCGTTTGACCCCGACCCCCAGCCGGATGCGGGCGCGGTTACAAGCGAACCGGCAGCGGAAAAACCGGGGGCGGACGGTTCTGCCGAGGCCCCGGCCCCGCCGCCTTACCAGTTGCCGCCGGTCAGCCTCTTAAAACTCCCCCACAACCCCAGGAGCGAGGATGTGAGCGAGGAGTTAAAACAAAACGCTTCCAAACTGGTCGAGACGCTGAAATCCTTCGGCGTCCAGACCCGGATCGTCGATATCACCAGGGGGCCGACCGTCACCCGGTATGAGCTCCAGCCCTCGACCGGCGTCAAGATCAGCAAGATTACCGGGCTTGCCGACGACATCGCTTTAAACCTCGCGACCGCCGGCGTCCGGATCGAGGCGCCGATCCCCAATAAGCCGGCCGTCGGCATCGAGGTGCCCAACCGGGTCACCGATACCGTCACCATTCGGGAAGTGATCGACTCGGACGCGTTCCGCAGCGCCAAAGGCGCGCTGCCGGCCGCCTTCGGGCGGGATATCGCCGGGCAGATCACGATCGGCGACATCGCGGCGATGCCCCATATGCTGATCGCCGGGACGACCGGTTCCGGTAAATCGGTCTGCGTCAACTCGATCATCATCAGCCTGCTCTACCGCTTCTCCCCCCACGACCTGCGGCTGATCATGGTCGACCCCAAGATGGTCGAAATGGTCATCTACAACGGCATCCCCCACCTGCTGGTGCCGGTCGTCACCGACGCCCGGAAAGCCTCCGGGGCGCTGGGGTGGGCGGTCAACGAGATGCTCAAACGTTACGCCACCTTCTCGGAACACGCCGTCCGGGATATCCGGGGCTACAACAAGCTGGTGGAAAAACAGGCGGCCGAAGGGGCCGCGGAAGGGCTTGCGCCGCTGGAGCATATGCCGTATATCGTCGTCGTCATCGACGAGCTGTCCGACCTGATGATGGCGGCCCCGAACGAGGTGGAGGACGCGATCTGCCGGATCGCCCAGATGGGCCGCGCGGCCGGGATCAACCTGATCGTCGCAACCCAGCGGCCGTCGGTCGACGTCGTCACCGGGCTTATCAAGGCGAATATCCCGTCGCGGATCGCGCTGACCGTCTCCTCCCAGATCGACTCCCGCACGATCATCGACACCGGCGGGGCGGAAAAGCTCCTGGGCCACGGGGATATGCTCTACGCGCCGGTCGGCAAAAAGCCGCTGCGGGTGCAGGGGTGCTTTGTCAGCGACGAAGAGGTCGAAAGCGTCGTCCAGTTTATCAAGGATAACCAGGCGGGCGCGGTCGAGTACGATAAACGGATCATCGAGGATATGGAACACATGGCCGCCAGTGAAACCAAGGGCAAAGGCAAGGGCGGCGGCGAGGTCGCCGAGGGCGATTCCGACCCGCTGATCATGGAGGCGGTCGACGTCGTCTTAGACGCCGGGCAGGCTTCCACCTCCTACCTCCAGCGGCGGCTGAAAGTCGGGTACGCCAGGGCCGCCCGGCTGATGGACGAGCTGGAAGACCGCGGGATCGTCGGGCCGCAGGACGGCTCCAAGCCCCGGGAACTGCTGATCACCCGGTCCCAGTGGGCGGAGATTAAGGACAGGATGGAAAACACGTAAAGAGATTTTAATGAACAATGAATAATGAAGATTGAAGAATGATGGATGGAAATGCTGCGCATTTCTTCGTTTTGAATTTTGCATCTTATTCATGGATTAACCCCATGTACGACGGGTAAACCCGGTTTGCGCTCTACGGGGCGAAGTAAGAAGTTTAGGATCAAGCCCTTTTTAAAGGGCTTGCGGGAGTGGAGGGGGCAGAGCCCTTTCCCAAGCGCCCACTGTCCGTATTTCCGAAGCCTTTCACAGCTTCTCCACCCAAAACGTAAATCTGAAAAAGGAGGCCCACGATGGCAAAACTGCACGGATTCCTGCCGACCACCCGGGACGAGATGAACGCCGCCGGCATCTCCCAGCTGGACTTTATCCTCATCACCGGCGACGCCTATGTCGACCACCCCAGCTTCGGGACGGCGATTATTTCCCGGGTGATCGAGGCGGAGGGGTTCACCGTCGGGATCATCGCCCAGCCGGACTGGCGCAGCGACCACGACTACACCCGCCTCGGCCGGCCGAAATACGCCTTTATGATCAACGCCGGCAACATCGACTCAATGGTCGCCCACTACTCGGTCTCCCTCTCCCGCCGCAGCTACGACGCCTATACCGCCGGGGGCGTCCCCGGCAAGCGGCCCGACCGGGCGCTCACCGTTTACGCAAAGGCGATCCGCCGGATCTACGGGCCGGAAATGCCGGTGGTCATCGGGGGGCTGGAGGCGTCGCTCAGGCGGTTCGCCCACTACGACTACTGGGCGGACGCGGTGCACCCCAGCATCCTCGCCGACACCGGGGCCGACCTCCTCTCCTTCGGGATGGGGGAACTACAGACCGTCGAGATCGTCCGCCGGCTGGCGGCCGGGGAGGATATCCGGCAGATGCGGGACATCCGCGGCACCTGTTACCTCTGCCCGCCGGAAGAGACCCCCTGGGGGGCCGTCCAGTGTCCCGACTATGAAATCGTCGCGCGGGACAAAAAGAGCTACGCGAAGGCCACCCGCATCCAGATGGACAACCAGGACGAGGTGAGCGGCCGCACCATCATCCAGCGGCAGGGGGACAAAATGCTGGTCCAGAACCCGCCGATGCGGATGCTGACCACCGAGGAGCTGGATAAGGTCTACGACCTGCCGTATATGCGCCGGTGGCACCCCAGTTACGACGCGGCAGGCGGGGTGCCGGGGTTCCAGGAGGTGGAGTTCTCGATCGCCCACAACCGGGGCTGCTTCGGGGCCTGCAACTTCTGCTCGATCGCCTTCCACCAGGGGCGGCGGATCGCCGTCCGGAGCGAGGAATCCATCTTAAAAGAGGCGAAGCTCCTGACCACCCTGCCGAACTTTAAAGGCTACATCCACGATATCGGCGGGCCGACCGCCAACTTCCGCCATCCCTCCTGCAAGAAACAGCTCTCCCAGGGGCTCTGCAAGGGCGGGAAAAAATGCCTTGCCCCGACCCCCTGCCCGGCGCTGGAGGTCGACCACACCGAATATATGGACATCCTGCGGAAGGTGCGGGCGCTGCCCGGCATCAAGAAGGTGTTTATCCGCTCCGGCATCCGCTACGACTATATGCTGGCCGGAAAGGACGACGGCTTCCTCGACGAACTGGTCGCAAACCACGTCTCGGGGCAGCTGAAGGTCGCGCCGGAACATTGCAGCGCGGATGTGCTCGACTGCATGGGCAAGCCCCATATCGAGGTCTACCGGGAGTTCGCCAGGCGGTTTTACGCCGCCACAAAGGCGATCGGCAAAAAGCAGTACCTCGTCCCCTACCTGATGTCTTCCCACCCGGGCAGCACCATCAAGGACGCGGTTGAGCTGTCCCTTTTCCTCAAGGAACACCATATGCACCCGGAACAGGTGCAGGACTTCTACCCGACTCCCGGCACCGTCTCCACCTGTATGTTCTACACCGGGTTAAACCCCTATACGATGGAGCCGGTCTTCGTCCCCCGCTCCAAAGAGGAAAAAGCGATGCAGCGGGCGATGCTCCAGTATTTCCTGCCGCAGAACCACCGGCTGGTGGTCAAAGGGCTGAAAATGGCCGGGCGCACCGACCTGATCGGCATCGGGCCGGACTGCCTCGTCCCGCCGCTGCCGGAAGAAAAAACGGGCGGCCGCCCGGGCCCCGCCCGGAAGCCTGCGCCCCGGGCAGCCGGAAAAACCGCCCGCAGGCCCGCCGGGAACAAAAAGAACCGGAAAGGATGAGCCGGAATGGCTGGAAGAAAAAAGATCTCCTTTTCTGCCCGGACGGGCGGAAAAAGGCGGAAAAAAAGGGTCAACTGGCCGGTCATCCTGTCGGCCGGGGTGCTCTGCGCCGCCTACCTGATCGTCGTGCTGTTCAACGGATTTGACTGGCCGGGCTGGCAGGAGGGCTGGAGCGACCTGAAAAACTCGGCGAAGATCCTGCTGGAGGCGGTGGAAGCGGCCTTCGGGCAGCTGGAGGATTCGACCCCGGACGGGCTGGTCCTCGACCCGCCGGCCGGCGGGGAGGTGCGGGTCCACTTTATCGACGTCGGGCAGGGAGACTCTGTCCTGATCGAAGGGGGCGGCGAGGCTGTCCTCATCGACGCCGGGGAAAACGATAAGGGGGACGAGGTGCTGGGGTACCTCGACAGCATCGGGGTGGATAAAATCGACCTCGCAGCCGGCACCCATCCCCACTCCGACCACATCGGCGGGATGGACACCGTACTGGAAGGGATGCCGGCCGGGCGGCTGATGCTCTCCGACGTCCCGGACAGCATCGTCCCCACCACCCGCACCTACTTAGACCTCTTAGACGCCGCCGAAGCGGCGGACGTCGAAATGTTCTACGGATATCCCGGCGACCAGATCTCTGTCTGCGGCGGGGTGCTCTCGGTACTGGGGCCGGTGGAAGACTACGGGGATCTGAACAACGAATCGCTGGTCCTCCGGTTTGACTACGGGGAGAGCTCCTTCCTCTTCACCGGCGACCAGGAGGCGGACGCCGAGGAAGACCTGCTGGCGTCCGGGGCGGACGTGGACGCGGATATCCTGAAAGTCGGGCACCACGGCTCCGGCACCTCTTCATCGGAAGAATTCCTCGCGGCCGTCAGCCCGCAGGCGGCGGTCATCGAATGCGGGGAGGGGAACGAATACGGGCATCCCCATCTGGAGGTCCTGGAACGGCTGGAGGCGCTGCCGGCAAAGGTCTACCGCACCGACCTGGACGGCTCGGTCGTCGTGACCACCGGCGGAGATGGGAATTACCGGTTTGAAACGGCGGAGGGGCGTCCATGACGCTGGTGATCGACCGGATCGAAGAAGGGACTGCCGTCTGCGAACGGGAGGACGGGACGTTTATCCGGATGCCCGCCCCGGACGGCGCGCGGGAAGGGGACCTGCTCGTCCGGACGGCGGACGGCTGGCGGGTGGATCAGGCGGAAACCCGGCGGCGGCGGGAGATGGCGGTCCGGAAAAGCCGCGGCATTAAAGGGCGGCGGCGGTGACGGGCGCGGGAAGCCGTTTATGCGGCCAAAATGCCGGCGCCATGCAAAATGGGAAGTTTTCCGTTAGAATTGCCAAAGATTTTTCAAATTCTTTGGAAGGTGTTGCATGGGCCCCCGGGGATGTTGTATAATGTGGATAAGAAGCGGCGACGCCCGGAGGGCCGGGCCCGCAAAGACGCCGGCGCGGGAATGGCCCGGCCGGGAGATGCGCCGCAGAAGGGGAATGGTGATCAATTTGGCAACCCAGTACAGTGTTTCGCTTTCTAAAATTATCCGGGAGTTCTCCCTGGAGGCAGCCTACCTGCCCGACGACCCCGCCAATATTAAAATCGCGACCACCGATATCAACCGCCCGGGGCTTTTCATCAACGGGTTTTACGAATATTTCGACAACGAACGGATCCAGATCCTGGGCAAAATGGAATGCGCCTACCTGCTCGACCTGCCCAAGGACCTTCTGCAGGAGCGGATGGACAAGCTCTGCGCCTACCATGTCCCGATCATCATCGTCACCCGCGGACAGGAGGTGCTGCCGGAACTGCTGGCGGCGGCGCAGAAGTACCATGTGCCGCTTCTGACCACCGAGGAGGCCACCACCAACCTGACCGTCTCGATGATCAGCTTCCTGAATACCGAGCTGGCCCCCCGCATCACCCGCCACGGCGTCCTGGTCGAGGTCTACGGCGAGGGGATCCTCATCACCGGCGACTCGGGCGTCGGCAAGAGCGAATGCGCGATGGAACTGATCAAGCGCGGCCACCGGCTGATCGCCGACGACGCGGTCGAGATCCGCAAGGTCTCGAGCAAGCGGCTGATCGGCACCTCCCCCAACAACATCCGCCACTTTATGGAGCTTCGGGGCGTCGGCATCATCAACGCAAGGCGTCTGTTCGGTATGGCGTCGGTCAAGACGAACGAGAAGATCGACATGATCGTCCACCTTGAGCAGTGGAACCCCGAAAAGGTCTACGACCGGATGGGGATGGAGACCGAATATACCGAGATGCTGGGGATCAAGATCCCGGCGCTGACCATCCCGGTCAAGCCCGGGCGGAACCTCGCGATCATCATCGAGGTCGCGGCGATGAACGACCGGCAGAAGAAGCTGGGGTACAACGCCGCGAAGGAGCTGCTCCAGAAGCTGGGGATGCCGGTCGAACCGGAGGACAACGCCGGGGAGATGGAGGACGACTGGGATTATTAAGCCGGACGGCCCCGCACCCTTTTCAGAAGACAAAACCCCGGGCGGTTCCCGTAAAAGGGAGGCCGCCCGGGGTTTTTGCGCGCCCGGCGGGTCAGCGGACGGTATAGTCCTGGTAAGCGGGGAATTTGCCGTCCTGGCCGCAGCGGACGTGCAGGCGGACCAAATCCCCGTCTTCGTATTCGGTGTGGACGCCGTGGAAATAGTCAAATTGCAGCTGGACCTGGCGGCCCGATTCGTCCGTATAAACGTAGGCAAACTGCCCGGGGCCGTAAGTAAAGCCGCCCGGCCAGCCGCTGCCGTCGGGCGGGAAGGTGCTGAGGGCGTCGGAAACATCCCAAAGGCGGGCGCGGCCAAGCGCGTCCGCCAAAGCCCGCTGCCGGACAACCCGCACGCCCAGCCAGCAAAGGGCAACCGCCAAAAGCGCGCCGCAGAGCAGCGCGGCCAACAGGGTGAGCAGGCGTTTTTTCCCGGTCATACGCTCCCCTCCCCTCTCACGACCTGGTAAACCGGCGCGCCGCCGGGGCCTTTGGCGGCCGGTTCAAACTGATAGACGACCGGATAGACGGGCCGGCCGGAAAAATCCCGGGTCCCGGGGGCGACAGCGGCCGTCTTGCCGTCCGCAAAGCGGACATAGCAGTCGTAGTCCCGGACGTAGTGCCAGACGGACCCGTCCGGGCGGCGAACCGCAAAGGCCTGTTCGTAGATATAAAGGGTCCCGCCGTCCGCCAGCGGGCGGGAGGAGACCGCGTCCGCGGGGCCGAGGGGGCTGTAGACGCCGTAGCAGGCCAGCACCCGTTCCCGCTGCTGGAAATAGGCGCTGGCGGAAAAGGCGGCCAGCACCGTCATAAAACCCAGCAGGAGGGCGAAAAACAGCGGGGGGAGGATGGATTCTTTTCGGGACATGGCGGCGCCTCCAGTGACAGCTGAAAATAAAACCGCTAGGGACCCGGGAAAGGGCCTTTCCCGGGCCTGCCGGTCAGTCTTAGTATACCGGTTCCGGGCGGGATTGTCAATCTGGCAGGGGGAAACAAACGCCACGCCGAATATGGGATTGCCCAGGAGCAAAACCCCCACAATCCCATGTCCGACGCGGCCGCTTTCCCCGTTCCACCCGCATAAGCCTGGCTGTGGAAGGCCGGCCTCCAAGCGCCTGCCGCCGTGCGGCGGGATCTAGCCGCGCTACATTTAAATATGGTTTCCGTGGGAAAAGCGGGATAGAAAGAAAAGGGAAAGTTGCTGTAAATCTTTTCAGGCTGTTCCGGCCGGTTTATGGAGAATCCCGAAAACTTTACCCTTCTCTTGACTTTACTTTACATATCTTTTATACTGGATTTACAGGTGTGCCGCAAACCGGCCGCCGAAAAGCCGTTTGGTCATAAACCCCGGCAACTGCCGGGCAACTGCGAAGGGAGAGGTCCGAAAGCGTCTTAGGATAAGAGCTTTTTGGCTTTTCCCTTTTTCTGTGTATGGGAAGGATTTTATGGATTTTTCATTCGCATCATTCTTGCAGGGGATCACCACCAGTCCGGCGCTGCTGATCACCTCCCTCCTGACGCTGGGGGTCATCTTCGTCAACGGCTGGACCGACGCCCCCAACGCCATCGCCACCTGCGTCACCACCCGGTGTATGGATACCCGGGCGGCCATCTGGATGAGCGCCTTCTTTAACTTCCTGGGCGTCTTCATCATGACCCAGATCAACAGCTCGGTCGCCTCTACCATCAGCAACATGGTCGACTTCGGCGGCAACACAAGGGACGCGCTGATCGCCCTCTGCGCCGCCCTTTTCTCGATCGTCGTCTACAGCGTCGGGGCCTCCTACTTCGGCATCCCCACCAGCGAAAGCCACAGCCTGATCGCCGGGCTGACCGGCTCCGCGATCGCCATCCAGAACGGCATCGGCGGGGTCAATATGGACGAATGGGCGAAAGTCCTCTACGGACTGGTCATGAGCCTGGCGCTCGGGTTTGCGATCGGGTTTGCCGTCTGCAAGCTGGTCGGGATCGTCTGCGGCAGGATGGACCGGCGGAAGACCAACTCTTTCTTCAAGGGCGCGCAGATCTTCGGCGCGGCCGCGATGAGCTTCATGCATGGGGCCCAGGACGGGCAGAAGTTCATCGGCGTCCTCTTCCTCGGGGTCGCGTTCTCCAACGGCTTAAACAGCGTCCAGGGGGCGGAAACGCCCGTCTGGCTGATGCTGCTGTGCAGCGTCATCATGGCGGCCGGCACCAGCGTCGGCGGCGAGAAGATCATCAAGTCGGTCGGGATGGACATGGTCAAGCTGGAAAAGTACCAGGGGTTTTCGGCCGACCTGGCGGCGGCGTTCTGCCTGCTGATCTCCAGCCTGTTCGGCATCCCCGTCTCGACCACCCACACCAAGACCAGCGCCATCATGGGCGTCGGGGCGGTGCGGCGGCTGTCGGCCATCAACCTGGGGGTCGTGAAGGAAATGATGCTGACCTGGATCTTTACCTTCCCCGGCTGCGGGCTGATCAGCTTCCTGATGGCCAAACTCTTTATCGCGATCTTCTAAACATACCGTATGCCTACCATTTTTGCGGAGTGAGGGAATCAATATGTCGAAAAAACAGGACTCCTATTATTTTCAGAATTTTATCGACTGCGCGGGGTACGCCTGCCAGGCTGCCACGCTGCTCAAGGGGATCGTAAGCCGGTTTGACGCCGCCGCCCTGTCTGAAAAGCTGGACGAGGTACACGCGGTCGAACACGCGGCCGATTTGAAAAAGCATGACCTGCTGGACAATCTGGTCAAAGCCTTTATCACCCCGATCGAACGGGAAGACATCCTGCTGATCAGCAACAACCTGGACAATATGACTGACAAGATCGAAGACGTCGTCATCAAGCTCTATTACAACCGCGTGACCGCCATCCGTCCGGATGTCCCCCGGTTTGTCGATATGCTGATCCGCTGCTGCGAAGAGGTGCGGGCGCTGATGAACGACTTTTCCGACTTCAAGCGGTCGAAGACGCTGCACGACCACATCGTCCGGATCAACACCCTGGAGGAAGAAGCGGACAAGCTGTTTATTGAAGGGATGTACAACCTCCACGACAGCTGCAAAGACCCGCTGGAGGTCATCACCTGGCGGGAAATCTACATCTACCTGGAAAAATGCGTCGACACCTGCGAGCACGTCGCGGACGTGGTCGAGAGCGTGGTTATGAAGAACAGCTGAAAAACAGCCGTCCGTTGCCGATGAGGCAGCGGACGGCTGTTTTTTGGCTTTTGGGGATTTTTTTAATCATACAGCTTTCAGGAAGGCACAAACCCCAGCCTCCCTCTCTGAGGGAAGAAGGAGTGGGAAAAACAAGCGAAAGCTGGTTTTCTTCAAGCTATTTTGCTTATGTGGTTATCCAGCAAAGCTGTTTAACCACACTCCTTCAGCCGGCATTCGCCGACAGCTCCCTCGGGGAGGGAGCCTTTTAGGTGGTGCATTTCCATCAGGTTGTTTGTTCAAATCTTACGCGTGGGAGCAGGTATACCCGGTCGAGCGGTCGACCACCGACTCGTAGGGGCGGCCCTGGGTAAAGGCGGCGAGGTTGCGGATGCAACGGACCGCCAGTTTCTCGTAAACATCCCGCATATGGAAACCGCCCGAAACGTGGGGGGTGATGACCGCCCGGGGCTCGTGCCAAAGAGGATGGCCCGCCGGAAGCGGTTCCGGGTCGGTAACGTCGAGGGCCGCGCCCCGCAGATGCCCGGAGCGGAGGGCGGCGAGCAGGGCATCGGTGTCGACCGCGCTGCCGCGGCCGACGTTTAGAAGGAGCGCCCCTTCTTTCATCCGCGACAGGCGGCTCTCATTGAGGATCCCCTTTGTCCCGTCCCCGCCGGGAAGGGAAAGGGCGACGATATCCGCCTGGGGGAGGAGGCTGTCCAGCTCCTCCGTCACCGCCATCTTCTGGACAAAGGGCGGGCCTTCCTTACGGGTACGGGTGACGCCGATGATGTCGGAGCCGAGCGTATACATCCGCAGGGCGTACTCGGTACCGATGTCGCCGAGGCCGAGGACAAGGGTGGTGCTGCCCTGGATCGGGAGCACCGGCCCCAGGTCCCGCCAGACGCCGGCAAACTGCTGGTCGCGGTAGAGGTGGAGGTTCTTGGCCATCATCAGGGTGACGCCCACCATATACTCGG
>CALXKG010000204.1 GCA_944388825.1 uncultured Clostridia bacterium
TACAACTGCCGGTTCGGCGACCCGGAGACCCAGGTCGTCCTGCCGCTGCTCAAATCCGACCTGCTGACGATCATGGAGGCGGTCCACGACGGGCGGCTGTCGGAAGTGCCGGTCGAGTTTGCGGACGGGGCGGCGGCCTGCGTCGTCATCGCCTCCGGCGGCTACCCGGTGCAATACCGGAGCGGGTATGAAATTTCCGGCCTGGACGAAAAGGGCCAGGCGGAGGGCGTCACCGTCTACCACGCCGGCACCGCGTTAAAGGACGGGAAGTTTTACACCCACGGCGGGCGGGTGCTGGGCGTCACCGCCACCGGCGGGACGCTGGACGAAGCCCTCGCGAAATCCTATGCGGCGGTCGGGAAGATCACCTTTAAAGACGCCCACTACCGGCGCGACATCGGGAAAACCCGGTGATCCGCGCGGTATGACCGCGGGGCAGGCTTCTGCCGCGCCCGGAATATTATCCAAAAATATTTCTTCCCGCAGGCCCGCTTTCTCAGCGGGCTTTGCGGTTTTCCCCGTCCGTTCATAAAATAAACCTTGCTTTTCCGCCCGAAAGACGGTATAATGTAAGCTGTATATGCGGCGGGCCAGCCGCGAAAAAACCACGGGGCATCCCGCCGGGATGCCGAAAGGAAGGTACTTTCTTGGGCATTATCTCTTCGATCTTCGGTTCCTACTCCAAGCGCGAGCTGCGCCGGATCGAGCCGATCAAAAATAAAGTCCTCTCGCTGGAGGACAAGTACAAAGCGATGAGCGACGCCGAGCTCCGCTCCCAGACCGACTATCTCCGCGGGCGGCTGGTCGACGGCGAGACGCTGGACACCATCCTCCCCGACGCCTTCGCGGTCTGCCGGGAGGCGGCGGCGCGGGTCCTCAATATGCGCCATTTCCCGGTGCAGGTCATCGGCGGCATCATCCTCCACCAGGGCCGTATCGCCGAGATGCGCACCGGCGAAGGCAAGACGCTGGTCTCGACCCTCCCGGCTTACCTGAACGCGCTGGAGGGCAAAGGCGTCCACATCGTCACCGTCAACGACTACCTGGCCAAGCGCGACTCGGAGTGGATGGGCAAGGTCTACCGCTTCCTCGGGCTGTCGGTCGGCCTGATCGTCCACGACAAGAACCCCGCCGAGCGCCGGGAGGCCTACGCCTGCGACATCACCTACGGCACCAACAACGAGATCGGCTTCGACTTCCTGCGGGACAACATGGTCACCGACAAGCGGCAGATGGTCCAGCGGCCCTTTAACTTCGCGATCGTCGACGAGGTCGACTCGATCCTGATCGACGAGGCGAGAACTCCCCTGATCATCTCCGGCCAGGGCGAAAAATCGACCGAGATGTACACGATGGCCGACCGCTTTGTCCGCGGCCTCAAGGCTACCTACGTCGTCGAACTGGACGTCAAGCAGGAAAACGACGACATCGAGGGGGACTATATCGTCGACGAAAAGGCCAAGACCGCGACCCTGACCCCCCAGGGCGTCCAGAAGGCGGAGCGCGCCTTCGGCGTCGACAACCTGATGGACCCGGAGAACATGACCCTGCTCCACCACATCAACCAGGCGATCAAAGCCCACGGCTGTATGCAGCGGGACGTCGACTATGTCGTCAAGGAAGACCAGGTCATCATCGTCGACGAGTTCACCGGCCGCCTGATGCAGGGCCGGCGGTACAACGACGGCCTCCACCAGGCCATCGAGGCCAAGGAAGGCGTCAAAGTCATGAAAGAGTCCAAGACGCTGGCCACCATCACCTTCCAGAACCTCTTCCGCAGCTATAAAAAGCTCTCCGGCATGACCGGCACCGGCATGACCGAGGCGGACGAATTTAAGGAGATCTATCATCTCGACGTCGTGGAAGTCCCGACCAACAAGCCGGTCATCCGCGTCGACCACGACGACGTCGTCTTTAAAAACGAGCACGGCAAATACCTGGCGGTCATTGAACAGATCCAGAAGTGCCACGAAAAGCACCAGCCGGTCCTGGTCGGCACCATCACGATCGACAAGTCGGAGATGCTCAGCAAGCTCTTAAAGGCCCGCGGCATCAAGCACGAGGTCTTAAACGCCAAGTACCACGAAAAGGAAGCCGAGATCATCGCCCAGGCCGGTAAGAAGGACGCGGTCACCATCGCCACCAACATGGCCGGCCGCGGCACCGACATCATGCTGGGCGGCAACGCCGAGTACCTGGCCAAGACCGAGATGCGCAAGAAGGGCTATGACGAGCGGCTGATCAGCGAGGCGACCGGCTTCGGCGAGACCGACGATCCTGAGATCCTCGACGCCCGCAAGACCTTCGCCGAACTGGAAAGCAAATTCAAAGCCCAGATCGCCCCCGAGGCGGAGGAAGTCCGCAAAGCCGGCGGCCTCTACATCCTCGGCACCGAGCGGCATGAATCCAGGCGGATCGACAACCAGCTCCGCGGCCGTGCCGGCCGTCAGGGCGACCCCGGCGAGAGCTGCTTCTTCCTGTCGATGGAGGACGAGATCATGCGCCTCTTCGGCGGCAAAAAGATCCAGAAGATGATGGAGGCCCTCGACATCGAAGAGACCCAGCCGATCAAGATGCGGGCGCTGACCAACTCGATCGAGTCGGCGCAGAAGAAGATCGAAGGCCGCAACTTCTCCATCCGCCGCAACGTCCTGCAGTTTGACGACGTCCTCAATAAACAGCGCGAGCTGATCTACGACCAGCGCCGCAAGGTGCTCGACGGCGAGGACTGCCACGAGTATATCCTCGGGATGATCCACGAGAACATCCAGTCGACGGTCGACGAATACCTGCCCGACACCGAGATCCACGACAACTGGAACATGAAGGGCCTGTGCGACCACTACCTCGGCATCATCACCGAGGAAGGGGACCTCAAGTACGACGACGTCAACGAGCTGGCCCAGGTCGAAAAGAAGGATATCGTCAAGTTCCTGGAGGACAAGGCGATCGCCAAATACGAGGCCAAGGACGTTTCCTACGGCAAGGAATTCATGCGGACGATGGAACGCCGCATCCTCCTCCAGAACGTCGACCAGAAGTGGATGGACCACATCGACAATATGGAAGAGCTGCGCCAGGGCATCTACCTGCGCTCCTACGCCCAGCACAACCCGGTCGTCGAGTACCGGATCGAGGGCTTTGAAATGTTCGACGCGATGGTCGCCTCCATCCGCGAGGACACCGTCCGGATGCTGCTGACGATGCAGGTGCGGTTCGCGCCCAAGTCCCAGGCGGTCCAGCTCGACCCGACCGACAACGTCGCGGTCGCCGAGGATTCCGACGGCGCCGAGGCGCAGAAGGCGAAGGGCAGCGGCGTCGAAGTTACCCCGATGCTCCCGAAGATGGATACCCGCACCCCCGAAAGCCTGATGCGGGATACGGTCGCCGGGCGCGCCGGTGAGAACGGCCAGCCGCCGAAGCGCCAGCCGGTCCGGATCCAGAAGGTCGGCCGCAACGATCCCTGCCCCTGCGGCAGCGGCCTGAAGTTTAAAAAGTGCCACGGCAAGAACCTGTTTAAGGATGAGCCGGACACCGACGATTGATCTGATCAGAAAATGAACAGACCCCGGAAGCGGAAAGCCTCCGGGGTCTGTTTTTTGGATTATGGTTTGGGTGCTGCGCACACTTCGTTATCAGTGGCAAAACTGTGGTCAGTTTAAGAAGTACGGAAACGGAGCGCCTGGGAAAGGGCTCTGCCCTCTCCACTCCTGCCAGCCCTTTAAAAAGGGCTGGACCCTAAACTTCTGATCGCCGCCCGTTTCTTCGTGATTTCCACGCCAGCGCCAATTATGCGTTTTGTCCATTGGTTTTTCGACAGCCTGGGAAAGGACTCTGCCCTTTCCAAACCCGCGGTTAAAAAACGCGTAAAACTTTTTTGACTTCGCCCTGCGGCGCGCAAACCGGGTCTCAGCGCCGGACATGGGGCGCACCCGCGCGGTAAAGGAAAGGGGAATGCATCCCAATAACAGCATAAACCTTTCGGAAAGCACGAACCCCGGCCTCCCTCCCCGAGGGAGGTGGCGCGGATGCGCCGGAAGGAGTAGGAAAAACAAGCAAAAGCTGTTTTTTCCTCAAGATATTTTGCTTATTGGGTTACACAGCGAAGCTATTTAACCCCATTCCTTCAGTCGGCGGATGTGTATCCGCTAAGTAGTCAGTACAATTCTTCGAACGTCCCAAACGCGTCCGGGCTGTAATACACCGCGCCGTCCGCCGCGTAAACCAGCCGCTCGCTGCCCCTGCGCCCGCCGGCGTAGTTGACGTCGCACTGTTTCCAGTCCCCGTCCGGCAGCAGCC
>CALXKG010000205.1 GCA_944388825.1 uncultured Clostridia bacterium
GGTACCGGTGGACGCGGGAGGCGAACGAACAGTTCCTGGCGCTGGCGATGTTCATCGAAAAGGGATCCCTGCCCGATATGCTGCGGGCATACCTGAAAGAGCACCCGGCGGAAGTCATCGACTGCCCGGTCGTCGAGGCGTTTGCGATGGCGGTGACGCCGCAGGCCGCCCACGGGCCGGTGCTGAATGTCTTAAACGTTGTCGCGCGGCGTTCGTAAACGTTTATTGGGGGAGCCCGGGTAGGCGCTCCCCTTTGGCCGGGATACGACCCCGGCAGGCAATCGTCTATCTATACAACAGAAAGGTCGGATCGAAAAATGAAAGTCATCATGGTCACCTACGATTCCCTCAACCGGCATTTCCTGCCCAACTACGGCTGCGACTGGGTCAAGGCCCCGAACTTTGAGCGGCTGGGGGAGCGGGCCGTCACCTTCGACCATTGCTATGTCGGGTCGATGCCCTGTATGCCGGCGAGGCGGGAACTGCATACCGGCCGGCGGAACTTTCTTCACCGCTCCTGGGGCCCGATCGAGCCGTATGACGATTCGATGCCGGAAATGCTGGCCCGGGGCGGCTACCATACCCATCTGGTCTCCGACCACGGGCACTACTGGGAGGACGGCGGCGCCACCTACCATACCCGCTACACCACCTGGGACTGCAACCGCGGGCAGGAGGGCGACCCCTGGAAGCCGATGATGAAGACCCCGCCGATGCCGGAACATCTGGGTTCCCTCTGGCCGCAGGACTGGGCCAACCGGCAGTTTATGAAAAAGCTCGCCGACCTGCCCCAGACCAAGACCTTTGACGGCGGCGTCGAATTCCTCGACTTGAACCACGGGGAGGACAACTGGTTTCTGCACGTCGAGACCTTTGACCCCCATGAGCCCTTCTACACGATGCCGGAGTTCCAGAAGATCTATGAGGAATCGTACGACGGCCCGCAGTTCGACTGGCCGAACTACGCCCCGGTCAAGGATGAAGAGCGCCCCTATATCGACCATATCCGCAGGACATACGCCGCGCTGGTGACGATGTGCGACCGGTGCCTGGGCCGGATCCTGGACAAGATGGACGAGTATAACCTCTGGGAGGATACGCTGCTGATCGTCAACACCGACCACGGCTTCTTCCTGGGCGAACACGACTGGTGGGCGAAAAACGGCTATGTTTTGAATCTGGAGGAGGTCGCCCATACCCCCTGCTTTATCTACGACCCGGTGTCCAAGGCGACCGGGCGGCGGGACGCCCTGATCCAGACCATCGACTTTGCCCCGACGGTGCTGGACTTCTGCGGGTTCCCGATCCCGAAGGATATGGAAGGGAAGTCGCTCCTCGGCGCTGTCCGGCGGAATGAACCGGTCCACGACGCGGTCATCTACGGCGCGTTCGGCGCGCAGATCTCTGTCACCGACGGGCGGTATAAGTACATCCTCGCCCCCAAAGAGGACAACTGGCCGCTCTACCAGTACACGCTGATGCCGACCCATATGCGCGCCCGGTTCCACCCGGACGAGCTGCAGGGGATGGAACTGGCGGAGCCTTTCTCCTTCACCAAAGGGGTACAGCTGCTGAAGATCCCGGACCGGAGCTACATCGGCGGCAACATCCCCGTCTGCATGAAGAGCGCCGAGACCGAGCGGGTATTGCCCCATGCCCACACCCCGAAGGGCTGGAAGACGGTGCTGTACGACCTGGAGCAGGATCCCCACGAGAACCACCCGCTGGAAGACGCCGGCGTGACCGCCCGGATGCGGAAACTGATGGTCGAAAAGATGATCGAAGGGGACGCCCCCGTCGAGCAGTATACCCGGATGGGGCTGGAAAAGGAGTACGCCGAAGCAAAACGGTGATGCCGGTTTTGCCCTTTAAAACGGGCGTCGGGATGTTTTAAAGGGCCGGGCAGCGTTCGCCGGCGCTTCATAAGCCGCCGACAAAATCCCATCTGCATATTTGTCCAAAAGTCCCATTGATTTCCGCCGTTTTTTCTGATAATATAGAGATGCGATTCAGAACAATGTTCCAAAAGACGAAAGGACGGAAAACGCTATGGCTCTCTTTCATGTCGGGTTCATCTCCTATACCCTGCAGCGGGAAGTGGATATGAACGTCATCATCCCGACCCCCACCATCCCCGAGTCGATGGGGCTGGGCGGCGTTAAGCCCACCCATGTCCATAAGGCCAAATTCCCGGTGCTCTACCTGCTGCACGGGTTTGGCAACAACTATTCGGTCTGGGCGCGGTACACCAACGTCGAGCGGTACGCCGAGGAACGGCAGATCGCGGTCGTGATGATCTCCGGCGAGAACAAAGGCTACCAGAACCAGCAGGGCGGCGGCAACCTCATAGGCGGCGGGGACAGGCATTTCGATTTCCTTGCAAAGGAAGTGCCGGAGTTTGTCAAGGCGAACTTCCCCATCTCCGACCGGCCGGAAGACACCTATATCGCCGGCCTTTCGATGGGCAGCATGGGGAGCCTGCTCCACTCGCTCACCAATCCGGAAAACTACCGCGCGGTCGGCGCCTTCTCCGGGCCGATGATGCGGATGGATATGGACAGAAGCAGGACCTATACCGAGGATGAACTGATGGATATGGTAAACCCCGTCGCCGTCGAGCTGGTCCGGAAGGCGAAGGCGGAAGGGAAGAAGTTCCCCGATTATTATGTCTCGACCGGCAAAAAGGACGGCCCCGAGCGGGCGAAGGCGTTCGCCAAATTCCTGGCGGATAACGGCCTCCATGTCACCACCAACTTTGAAAAGGATTACGGCCATGAATGGCGCTGCTGGGAAGAAAATATCGAGGAATTCCTGGACTGGATCCCCCGTACCGACGCATATGCCGGTTCCATGCGGCAGATCTGACGCTTTTACCGTTCTCCAATAGGCAAAAGTCCGAGACGGGCAACCGTTTCGGATTTTTGCTGTCCGGGCGGGGATGGCTTGCCCGCCGCCCGGGCAGACTGAAAATACCATTATGTTAGGTGGGACAGTTATGATCTTTACCCGGGACCGGAGCTTCTACCGGTCGCTTGTGGCGCTGGCGGTCCCCGTCGCGCTGCAAAACCTCATCACCTTCGCCGTTTCCTTCGCCGACAACCTGATGGTCGGGGCGCTGGGGGACGCGGCTGTCTCCGGCGTCTATATGGGCGGGCAGGTGCAGACCTTCCTGCAGATGTTCTCCGGCGGCATCGAGGGGGCGATACTGATCCTGGCGGCCCAGTACTGGGGGCGGCAGGACACCGGCAGCATTAAGAAGATCGTCTCGATCGGGCTGCATTTTTCAGTCCTGGTCGGGATCCTGGTGACGGCGGTCTGCCTGATTGCGCCGGGGCCGATCATCTCAGTTTTTGCCAAAGACCCGTCTGTCGTCGCGGACGGGGCGGACTACCTGCGGGTGGTCTGCTTCTCCTACCTCTTTTTCTGCGTCACCCAGGCGCTGATCGCGGCGATGCGGAGCGTCGAGGTGGCCCGGATCGGGATGCTGGTGTCGGCGGTTTCGCTGGTGGTCAACGTAAGCCTCAACTACTGCCTGATCTTCGGGCATTTCGGTTTCCCGGCGATGGGGGTAAAGGGGGCGGCGCTCGCCACCGTCATCGCCCGTATGACCGAGACGGCGGTGATGGTCTTTTATGCGGCGCGGGTCGACCGGCGGCTCTGCCTCAAGCTGCGGGACGTCCTTTCCACCGACCGGACGCTGCGGCGGGACTTTATCCGGTACGGGATGCCGATCATTGGCGGGAACGTCGTCTGGAGCGTCAATATGATGGCGTCCAGCGCGATCCTGGGCCGGTTCCCCGCCAGCGTCATCACCGCGGCCAGCGTTTCCAATACCCTCCATTCGCTGGCCTATGTGACGATGAACGGGATGAGCGCCGCGCTCGGGATCATCACCGGCAAGACGGTCGGGGCCGGGAAGTATGAGCGGATGCGGGAATACGCGTACACGGTGCAGGTGATCTTTCTGATCCTGGGGTTTGTGACCGGCGGGGCGATGTTTTTGGTCAAAGACGCCTTTATCGGGCTGTACGGCGGTATTACGGCGGAAGCGGTGGACGCTTCCCGGCAGTTTATCACCGTGCTGTCGGTCACGTTCATCGGGACCTGCTACCAGGTGCCGACCCTGTTCGGGCTGGTCAAGTCGGGCGGGGACGTCGGGTTCGTCTTTAAAAACGACACGATCTTCGTCTTCCTGGTGGTGCTGCCGTCGGCCATCATCGCCTCTTATCTCGGCGCGCCGGCGTGGGTGGTGTTCGCCTGCCTCAAGTGCGACCAGATCCTCAAGTGTTTTGTCGCCGTCGTCAAGATCAACCGGTTTGACTGGATGAAGAACCTGACGCGGGACAACCGGCTGGAGCAGAAAATTTAAGTGGGCGCAGAAAAGCCGTCCGGGAAGGAAGACCCCTTCCCGGGCGGCTTTTTTAATGCAGGATCACCCTTCGTACCCTCTCCCCAGGGCGAAGGCTTTTTCGTTCATCACGCGGAACTTTTCCGGGACGGTCGCCGTGAGCGCCGCCTGCCACTTTTCCTCCGGGATCTCCGGGAAATAGCGGGAGAGCCGCCCCATCAGGACGATGTTGACCGCCTTTGCGCTCCCGGCCGCCTCGGCGAGCCGGAGGGCCGGGACGGCGTCGGCTTTTGCGCCCGCCTCCCGTATCTTATCGACGACCGCCTCCGGGTAGGCCATCGCGCCGGTGATGACCGGCATCGGGTCGATCTGCTGGTCGTTTAAAATGATCTGCCCGTCCGGCTTTAAATAGGGGAGCCACCGGGCCGCCTCCAGCTGTTCAAAGGAGAGGATGAAGTCCGCCTCCCCCTTGTCGATGAGGGGGGAATATACCTTATCCCCATAGCGGACGTAGGTGACGACCGAACCGCCCCGCTGGCTCATCCCATGGACTTCCGAGACCTTGACGTCGTACCCTTCGCTGAGGAGCAGCCGCCCCAGCATCTTGCTGGCCAGCAGCGTCCCCTGCCCGCCGACGCCGACGATCATAATGTTTTTCGTTTCCATTCCGATTACCCCCTTACGCCATCGTCTCGCCGGTGAATGCGTCCATCCGGCAGAGCGCCTTGCAGACCCCGCAGCCGGTGCAGAGGGTCGCGTCTACATGCGCCTTCCCGTCTTTTATGGAGATGGACGGGCAGCCCAGCTTCATGCAGGCTTTGCAGCCGACGCACTTCTCCCGGTCGACGGTGAGCGGCGGCGCGGTCTTGACCTGCTTTAAGAGGACGCAGGGTCGCCTGACGATGATGACCGACGGTTCGTCCGCCGCCAGTTCCGCTTGCAGCACCCGTTCGCACTGGGCGAGGTCATACGGGTCGACGACCGTCACCCGCCGGATGCCCATCGCCCTGCAGAGGGCGGTGAGGTCGATCCTGCCGGCCGGGTCGCCTTTGATGTTCAGGCCGGTGGTCGGGTTCTGCTGGTGGCCGGTCATGCCGGTGATCGAGTTGTCGAGGATCAGGACGGTGGAGGCCGACTGGTTGTAGGCGATGTCGGCGAGGCTGGTCATGCCGGAATGGACAAAGGTGGAGTCCCCGATGACCGAGACGGTGCGGTTCTGGCTCTTTTTCCCCAGCGCGGCGTTAAACCCGTGTTCGGCCGAGACGGAGGCCCCCATGCAGATGTTGATGTCCATCGCGCTTAACGGGGCGGCGCTCCCCAGCGTGTAGCAGCCGATGTCCCCGATGACCGTGACCCCCAGCTTCTGAAGGACGTAGAAGATCCCCCGGTGGGGGCAGCCGGAACAGAGGACCGGCGGGCGCGGCGGGACCGGCTCCGGGAAGGCGCGGGCAGGCTTCCCCGGCAGGCCGAACTTCTCCCGCAGCAGCCCCTGGGAAAACTCGCCGCAGATGGGCAGCAGCTCTTTCCCGGTGACGGAAAGCCCCAGCGATTTGCAGTGCTCTTCGATAAACGGGTCCAGTTCCTCGACGACATAGAGCTTCTTCACTTTGGACGCAAAGT
The DNA here is from genome assembly GCA_944388825.1 of uncultured Clostridia bacterium. Taxonomy (GTDB): domain Bacteria; phylum Bacillota; class Clostridia; order Oscillospirales; family Ruminococcaceae; genus Faecivivens. The sequence goes on from CALXKG010000205.1 coordinate 5,969, forward strand.
CCAGGATCAGCCCGTCCGGCAGCGGCCAGGTAAGCCCCAGCTTTAAGACGCTGACCGTATCCCCGAACACCTCCTTGACATACTGGTAGCTGGTGGAGGCGGTGATGACGCCTGTTTCGCCCGAAGCCATCTCCACCCGGTTGACCGGGGCGGTGCAGCCGTACCGGACGAGCTTTTCCGTCCGCTCTTCCACGACCGGGTGGCGGGCGATCGCGTTGGCCGGGGTCATGACGTTGTGGGTATCTTTGACGTAGGGGACGGTCTCCCGTTCTACCCGCGGGGCAGTCTCGACCGCCGACTGGGAGTGGGCGACCCGGGTGCAGAGCTTTAGAAATACCGGGGTGTGGAAGGTTTCGGAGATCTCAAAGGCGAGCTTGGCGAAGGCGAGGCATTCGGCGCTGTCGGCGGGCTCCAGCATCGGGATCTTGGAGGCCCGCGCGTAATGGCGGGAGTCCTGCTCGTTCTGGGAGGAGTGCATCCCGGGGTCATCGGCGACGCAGATGACCATACCGGCCTTTACCCCGATGTAGGAGATGGTGAAGACCGGGTCGGCGGCGACGTTCAAGCCGACGTGCTTCATCGCGCAGGCGCTTCTGACCCCGCCCAGGCTCGCGCCGAAGGCCGCTTCGACCGCGACCTTTTCATTGGGCGCCCATTCGCAGTAGATCTCGTCGAATTTGACGGCTTCCTCGGTGATCTCGGTAGACGGGGTGCCGGGGTAGCTGGAGATAAAGCGGCATCCCGCTTCGTACAGGCCGCGGGCGACCGCCGCGTTGCCAAGCATCAGTTGCTTCATTTTTATCCAAAGTCCTTTCTGTCTTGTACCAATATGCGGGGGGAGCGCTTACCTTCCGGCGATCCCCGATTCCTTCCCGACCAGCCGTTCGGCCGAGAACATCGCCCGCAGCTTCGGCTTTTCGATTTTGCCGGTGGCGTTGCGGGGGACGTCCATGAAGATGATCTTCCGGGGGCGCTTGTAGCGGGGGAGGCCCATGCAGTAGCGGTTGATATCCGCCTCGGTGCATTTGAGTCCCTTCTTGACCTGGACGATGGCGGCGGCGATTTCGCCCAGCCGCTTGTCCGGCAGGCCGATGACCGCGACGTCGCTGACAAATGGGCAGGCGCGGATAAAGTCCTCGATCTGGACGGGGTAGAGGTTTTCACCGCCGGTGATGATGACGTCCTTTTTGCGGTCGACCAGGTAGTAAAACCCGTCCTTATCCTGCATCGCGACGTCGCCGGTGTAGAGCCAGCCGTCCTTTAAGACGTCGGCGGTCGCCTTCGGGTCCTTGTAGTAGCAGGTCATGACCCCCGGCCCCTTGACGCAGAGCTCGCCCACTTCGCCCTGTTTGACCTCCGTCCCATGGTCCATGATCTTGACCTTCCAGCCGTAGCCGGGGACGCCGATCGCGCCGACCTTGTCGATATTTTCGACCCCCAGGTGGACGCACCCCGGGCCGATCGACTCGGAGAGGCCGTAGTTGGTGTCGTACTGGTGGTTCGGGAACCGCTCCTTCCACCGCTTGATGAGGGAGGGGGGGACCGGCTGCGCGCCGATGTGCATCAGGCGCCACTGGGAGAGCGCGTAATCGTCCAGGTTGATCTCCCCCCGGTCGATGGCGTCCAGGATATCCTGCGCCCAGGGGACCAGCAGCCAGACGATCGTGCATTTTTCCTTGGAGACGGCGTCCAGGATATACTGCGGCTTGGTGCCTTTTAGGAGCACCGCCTTGCCCCCTTCCAGGAAGCTGCCCATCCAGTGCATCTTGGCGCCGGTGTGGTAGAGGGGCGGGATGCAGAGGAAGACGTCGTCGTGGGTGGTCGAGTGGTGGTTCTGCTCGACCTTGCAGGCGTGGGTCAGCGACTGGTGGTTGTGGAGGATGGCCTTCGGGAAGCCGGTGGTGCCGGAAGAGAAATAGATGGCGGCGTCGTCCTCCTCGGTCAGGTGGATGGCGGGCGACTGGCTGGAGCAGTTGGCCGAAAGGATGTTGTAGCTCTCGGCAAAGGTGGGGCAGTGGTCGCCGACGTAAAAGAGCAGCCGCCCCTTCATGATCCGGTCGGCGATCTCCTCGATCCGCCCGATGAACTCCGGCCCGAACAGCAGGACGCTGACATCCGCGAGGTTTAAGCAGTATTCGATCTCGTCCGACGAAAAGCGGAAGTTCATCGGCACCGCCACCGCGCCGGTCTTGAGGATGCCGAAGTAGACCGGCAGCCATTCGATGCCGTTCATCAGCAGGATACCGACCTTGCTGCCTTTGCCGACCCCGCGGGAGAGCAGGAGGTTGGCAAGCCGGTTGGCCTTTTCATTAAAAACGTTCCAGGTGATCTCCCGGCGGTAGCAGGAAGAGTAGGTCGGCTGGATCAGCTCGTAGTCCTTCCAGGTGCGGCGGTCCTCCGGCATTTCGGGGTTTAGCTCGACGAGGGCGATCTCATCCCCGTAGAGCTTGCAGTTTCGTTCGAGTATTTCGGTGATCGGCATGGCGATCCGTCCTTTCGGCGATGGGTTTATGATGGTTATGCGTTTATGCGTCTACGCGTTTATGTGTTAAAGTAAGGCATAAGGATATTGTAGCGCAAATAGGTGGAAATTGCAAGCCCTTTCCGGGATTTTTTTCCGCACATTTCCCTGAAAACGCGCTCTAGGGCGGAGATATTCCGCTGTGTAAAGAAAATGTAAAGGGAGTGCAAATGAAAACCGTTACACCGGGGGCTGTATCCCCGTCCAAATGTAAAATCTTACGCAGCTTTTACATTCCCCGCCGCCGTTCCGGGCGGGCAGGACGGGGGGATCACGGGTAAAATGGCGAAAAAAACCCGCTTTTCCCGCCCCCTTTTCAGGCGAAGCGGAGTCTTTTGCCGGATTACCTGTTTTTTGCATGGACTTTACAAAAAGAAGGGTTGAAAGTTTACGCGGAGGCTTTATTCTATAGCCGTCGAAAGCGAAAGACAAATCCAAGACGGCCGGACAGCCGTCCGTTCAGAAAGGAAAATTCTTATGAAAAAACTGCTCATCGCATCTATCTGCGCCGCCATGGCGGCTGTTTCCTTCGCTTCCTGCGGCGATACCGCGAGCGAGTCTTCCACCCCCTCTTCTTCCGCCCCCGCTTCCACCGCTTCCGAGAGCACGCCCGCTTCCGAAGAAGCCGGCGCGGAAGTTTCCGAAGAAGCCGCGTCTGATTTCGACGCTTCCCACAAGATCAACGTCGTCTCCCGTGAGGACGGCTCCGGCACCCGCGGCGCGTTTGTCGAGCTGATGGGCATTGAACAGGAAGTCGACGGCCAGAAGGTCGATATGACCACCCTTGACGCCCAGATCACCAACTCCACCGCCGTTATGATGACCACCGTTTCCGGCGACCCCTATGCGATCGGTTACATCTCGCTGGGCTCGCTGGACGATTCGGTCAAGGCGGTCATGGTCGACGGGGTCGAGGCCACCACCGACAATGTCTCGAACGGCACCTACGCGGTCGCCCGCCCCTTTAACGTCATCACCGGCGCGGAAGTTTCCGACGTAGCCCAGGATTTCCTCAACTACATCATGTCCGACGAAGGCCAGGCAATCATCGCCGACGGCGGCTACATCGCCGTCTCGGAAGGGGCGTATGAGCCCAACGGCGCGACCGGCGACATCACGGTAGCCGGTTCCTCCTCCGTCTCGCCCATCATGGAAGAGCTGGCCGAAGCCTATGAAGCGGTCAACACCGGCGCCAACGTCGAGGTCCAGACCTCCGACTCCACCACCGGCGTCACCTCCGCCCAGGAAGGCACCTGCGACCTCGGCATGGCCTCGAGAGCGCTGAAGGAGGACGAGACCGGCGTCACCGCCACCGTCATCGCCCAGGACGGCATCGCGGTCGTCGTCAACAACGGCAACCCGGTCGACGCCCTCACCTCCGAGCAGATCATGCAGATCTTCACCGGCGAAACCACCGACTGGAGCGGCCTTGTCGGCTGATTGTCCCGGACGGATATCCGGAAGGGCGGCTGGCGGCAGCCGCCCTTCTTTTAAAGGAGTGGAGTTTTGATGCAGAAAACCGAAAAGGCCCCCCGGGTCTCAAAGCACCTGCTGGAAAAGGTGATGCACGTCGTCTTCCTGATCGCGGCCTGCTTTTCCATCCTCGCGGTCGTCCTGATCTGCCTCTTCCTCTTTGCCAACGGCATCCCGGCGATGGGGGAGATCGGCGTCCTCAAATTCCTGACCGGCACCATGTGGCGGCCCGGCAACGACATCTATGGCATCCTGCCGATGATCCTGGGTTCGATCTACGTCACCGCCGGGGCGCTGGTCATCGGCGTCCCGATCGGGCTGCTGACCGCGGTATTCCTCGCGCGGTTCTGCCCCAAAGGCGCCTACCGGTTCATCAAGCCGGCGGTCTCGCTGATGGCGGGGATCCCGTCGGTCGTTTACGGCTTCTTCGGGATGTGCATCCTGGTGCCGCTCATCCGGCCGCTGGCGGAAAAATACGACGGCAGCGGGTTTTCGATGCTGACCGCGTCGATCCTGCTCGGCATCATGATCCTGCCGACCATCGTCGAAGTGACCGAGAGCGCGCTGCGGGCGGTCCCGGACAGCTACTATGAAGCCTCGCTGGCGCTGGGCGCGACCCACGAGCGGAGCGTATACGCCGTCCTCTTCCCGGCGGCCCGGTCCGGCATTATGGCCGGCGTCATCCTCGGCATCGGCCGGGCGGTCGGCGAGACGATGGCGGTCATTATGATCGCCGGCAACCAGCCCCGCATCCCCGGTTCGATCTTTGAAGGGGTCCGGACGATGACCGCCAACATCGTCATTGAGATGGGCTATGCCTCCGGCCTCCACCGGGAGGCGCTGATCGCCACCGGCGTCGTCCTGTTCGTCTTCATCCTGATCCTGAACGTGTGCTTCTCTCTCTTAAAGCACCGTTCGGAAAAACAGGGCTAATTTAAGGGAAAGAGGGAAATACTTATGGAAACCACTGCTTCCCGGATACAGGCGGTCAACCGCACCAGCTTTTCCCAGAAGCTGAAAAACTATACCCGCCATCCCGGCTCCCTCGCCGTCCTGCTCGTTACGACGCTGGCGGCGGTCCTGACGGTCGGGGTGCTGGCGACGCTGATCATCTGGGTCCTGATCCGCGGCATCCCCAGCCTGTCGCTCGATATGTTCTCGCTGGAATACACGACCGATAACCAGTCGATGCTGCCTTCCATCCTCAACACCCTGTTTATGGTCGCGGTCGCCCTTGTCATCGCGGGGCCGCTGGGCATCGGCTCGGCCGTCTACCTGACCGAGTACGCGAAAAAGGGCAACAAGTTTGTCAGCCTCATCCGCCTTACCACCGAGACCCTCCAGGGCATCCCGTCCATCATCTACGGCCTGTTCGGCTTCCTGTTCTTCAACGGCGCGCTGAAGATGGGCTATTCCATCCTGTCGGGCGGCCTGACCCTCGCCATCATGGTGCTGCCGGTCATCATGCGGACGACCGAGGAGGCGCTGCTCGCCGTCCCGGACAGCTACCGGGAAGGCTCCTTCGGGCTGGGGGCCGGCAAGTGCCGCACCATCTTCAAGCTGGTCCTCCCTTCCGCCATCCCCGGCATCCTGGCCGGCATCATCCTCTCGATCGGGCGTATTGTCGGTGAGACGGCTGCGCTGATCTTTACCGCCGGCACCGTCGGCGAGATCGCCAAGGGCCTCACCGGCTCCGGCCGGACGCTGGCGGTCCATATGTACCTTCTCGCCAACGAGGGCCTTCATATCGACAAGGCTTACGCGGTCGCAGTGGTGCTGCTGGTGCTGGTGCTCTGTTTAAACGGCGTCTCCAGCCTGATCGCCGGCAGGCTCTCCAAAGGGGAGAAATAAGCCCCCCGCAGCAGAAAGGAACGGAAAAAGATGGATAAATTCTCGATCTCCAATATGGATCTCTATTACGGGGACTTCCATGCGCTGAAAAACGTCTCGCTGGATATCCCGGCCAACCAGATCACCGCTTTTATCGGGCCGTCCGGCTGCGGCAAGTCGACCTTCCTGAAAAGCCTGAACCGGATGAACGACCTGGTGGAGGGCTGCCGGATCACCGGAAGCATTCTGCTGGACGGGGAAGACATCTACGGCGATATGGACGTCAACCGCCTCCGCAAACGGGTCGGCATGGTCTTCCAGAAGCCCAACCCCTTCCCGATGAGCGTCTACGACAACGTCGCCTACGGCCCCCGCACCCACGGCATCCGCTCCCGCCGCAAGCTGGACGAGATCGTCGAGCGGTCGCTGCGCAACGCCGCCATCTGGGACGAGCTGAAAGACCGGCTGGACAAGTCCGCCCTCGGCCTCTCCGGCGGCCAGCAGCAGCGGCTGTGCATCGCGCGGGCCCTCGCGGTCGAGCCGGAAGTCCTGCTGATGGACGAGCCGACCTCCGCCCTCGACCCCATCTCCACCAGCAAGATCGAAGACCTGGTTCTGGAGCTGAAAAAGGACTACACCATCGTCATGGTCACCCATAATATGCAGCAGGCGACCCGCGTCTCCGACCAGACCGTCTTCTTCCTGCTGGGCGAGATCATCGAGTCCGCCCCCACCGAACAGCTCTTCTCGATGCCGGCCGATAAGCGCACCGAGGACTATATCACCGGGCGGTTTGGATGATCCGGGAAGAGAAAACCGGGTTTTGGCGCCTGCCCGGGCTATTCCATGCAAATAGCCCGGCAGGCAGCAGGATATAGGGTATACTGCCGGCAAACGGGCAGCGAAAGGAAGGAATATATGCGCAACAGATTTGACCGCCAGCTGGAAGAGCTGAACAATGAAATGATCGCCATGGGGGTGCAGATCTCCCAGTCGATCGGCAACGCCATCAACGCCCTCTTGAGCCAGAATGTCGGCAAGGCCAAAGAGGCGATCGCCTACGACCAGGAGATCGACCAGAAGGAACGGGAGATCGAGAGCCTCTGCTTTAAGCTGCTGCTCTCCCAGCAGCCGGTCGCCCGCGACCTGCGGCAGATCTCCGCCGCCCTGAAGATGATCACCGACATGGAGCGGATCGGCGATCACGCGGCCGACATTTCGGAGATCTCGGTCCACCTTTCCAAAGAGGCCTACATCAGCCATCTGGGGCATATCGAGCAGATGGCCCGGATCACGTCGGTCATGGTGCTCGACTGTATGCAGGCGTTCGTCGACCGGGACATGGAAAAGGCGAAGGACATCATCAAGCGGGACGACCAGGTGGACGACCTCTTCCTCAAGACGCGGGGCGACCTGATCGGCCTCATCCGCCAGGATCCCAAAAACGCCTCCCAGGCGGCCGACCTTCTGATGGTCGCCAAGTATTTCGAGCGGATCGGCGACCACGCCACCAATATCGCCGAATGGGTCCTGTTCTCGATCACCGGCAGCCATAAGTCCGCCGACGCGGTCGCCCACACCCAGGAGGCCCGCTGATCCCTTTCCCCCGGCCTCCTCTCCGGCCGGGGGCGTTTTGGATTGCGGGATTTTACACTTATTTTACATTTTGCCCTTGCAGCCGGGTGTAATTTTCGCTATCATGGGGAAAGACAGGGGAGAGGGGCGTACAGACAGAATCAGGAAAGCGCCGGATCTGGCATCCGGCAGGCTGAAATTTCAACAGACAGGATATGAAAAGGACTTTTTGGGACGAGGAGTCAATATGCAGACGATTTATATAGTAGAAGACGACCGGAATATCCGGGAGATCGAGATGCTGGCGCTGAAAAACAGCGGCTACCGGGTGCAGGGGTTTGGGACGGCGAAGGAATTTTACGCCGCCCTGGCCGCCAAGCTGCCGACGCTGGCGATGCTGGATATCATGCTGCCGGACGAGGATGGGATCTCGATTTTGCAGACCCTCCGCCGCCGGTCGGACACCAAAAAGCTGCCGGTCATCCTCGTCACCGCCAAGGGGGAGGAGATCGACAAGGTGCGCGGGTTTGACTGCGGGGCGGACGACTATATCGCCAAGCCTTTCGGGGTGATGGAGATGATCGCAAGGGTCAAGGCGCTGATCCGCCGCTCCGCCGCCGAGGAATCCAGGTTCCTGACGCTGGGCAACGTTTTTCTGGACGGCGAAAAGCGGATGGCGTATGTCGACGACCGCCCGGTCGAGCTGACGCTGAAAGAGTACGAGCTTCTCCACCTCCTGATGCTCAACAAGGGGATCGTCCTCTCCCGCGACCTCATTATGGAACGGGTCTGGGACGGGTACGAGAGCGAGTCCCGCACGCTGGATATGCACATCAAGTCGCTGCGCAAAAAGCTGGGGGCTTCCGCCGGGATGATCCGGACGATGCGCGGGGTCGGGTATATCGCCGAGGCGCTGCCGGACGCGGCCCCCGCCGTCCGCGACGGCGCGCCGGCCCCGCAGGAGGACTAAGCGGCCGATGAAAAAGAAGATCAACGTCTATATGATGCTGCTGGCGGTGCCGGGTATCCTGATCACCCTCCTGCTGCTTTCGCTGGTCTATTACAACAACTTCCGCGACCAGGTGATCTACGACCTGCGCTCCACCTGCCACCTGCTCTCGGATATGTACGACGCCTCCGGCGACTACATTTCCGCCGCCGGGGACAGCGCCGAGGAGCTGCGGGTGACGCTCATATCCCCCGGCGGGGAGGTCCTCTACGACTCCGGCGCGGATGAGGATGCGATGGAGAACCATCTCGGCCGCGAAGAGGTACAGGAAGCGCTTGCCGCCGGGGAAGGGGACGCCGTCCGCCGGTCGGCGACCATGCGCCACGACACCTACTACTACGCCCAGCGGCTGCCGGACGGGAATGTCCTCCGGCTCTCCCGGGTGGCGGTCAGCCTCTGGAGCTTTTTCATCGAGGCGGTGCCGATGCTGGTCGTCTCGGTGGGGCTTATCCTGGTCATGTCCATCCTGCTGGCCCACCTGCTGACCAGCCGCCTGGTGCGCCCGATCGCCGAAATGGCCGGGAACCTGGAAAATCCCGCTTACGTCTCGCCTTACCCGGAGCTGGCGCCGTTTATCAGCACCATCCGCGGCCAGCACCAGGAGCTGAAAAGGACCTCCGAGCTGCGGCAGGAGTTTACCGCCAACGTCTCCCATGAGCTGAAGACCCCCCTTACCTCCATTTCCGGCTACGCCGAACTGATGGAGAGCGGCATCATCCCGCCGGAAGAGGTTCCCCACTACGCTGGCCAGATCCGCCAGAGCGCTTCCCGGCTCATTACCCTCATCAACGACATCATCCAGCTTTCCAAGCTGGACAGCCCGGTCCTGGAGGTCATCTTCGAGCAGGTCGACCTGTATGCCGTCGCCCAGAAGGTGGTCAGCCAGATGCAGGTCAACGCCCGCGCCCGGGAAGTGACCCTCTCCCTCACCGGATCGGAGGCGGTGGTGGTCGGCAACCGGGGGCTGCTGGAGGAGCTGATCACCAACCTCTGCGACAACGCCATCCGCTATAACTACAAAGGCGGCAGCGTCCGGGTCTCGGTCCTCCCGTTAAAGGGGCGGACCGTCCTTTCGGTGCGGGACACCGGCATCGGCATCTCGAAGGAGGACCAGGAGCGGGTATTCGAACGGTTCTACCGGGTGGATAAAAGCCGTTCCAAGGAGACCGGCGGGACGGGGCTGGGGCTTTCGATCGTCAAGCACATCGTCGCCCAGCACAAGGCCGATATCAAGTTGGAGAGCGAGCTGGGGCGGGGCACCGATATCCGGGTCACCTTTTACCAGAACGCCCTCTGAGGGGCGCAGGGCCGCGCTCCCGGACTCCCGGTTTTTTTGAAAAAAGATGGAAAAAGGGGTTGACAAATCGCCCTTCATCCGCTATAATAAGTAACGTTGACGCGAGAAAACACCGCGTCACGATCGGGGTGTAGCGCAGTTTGGTAGCGTGCATGGTTCGGGTCCATGAGGCCACGAGTTCGAGTCTCGTCACTCCGACCACCAAAGATCCGCAGGATAAAAAGTCCTGCGGATTTTTTTATATCTGGACGCGGAAAAGACGGATGGGAGGCGCCTCCCATCCGTCTTTTCGTTATGTCGGTATCCGGTAGGCGGGATCGAGGGCCATCAGTTCCGACAGGGTGTCGATCTCCGGAATATTCCCCTCTTTACAGAGCCGCGGCTTAAGAAAAAACGGTTCATTCCCCCGGCTCTGCCGGGGGAATGAATCCGCCCTTACCCCTCCGCTATCCGGTAAGCGGGGTCGAGGGCCACCAGTTCGGACAGGGTGTCGATCTCCAGGATATCCCCCTCCTTACAGGGCCGCGGTTCGATATAAAATTGGTCGTTGTAGTGGGTCAGCGGGACGTCGTCCCAGTAGCACTGCTTGCCGCCGGGGGAATGAAACAGCTCCGGCAGCAGCCGTGCCATCTTTTCCCCGTCTTCTTCCGTCCAGTAGGTGATGTCGTACATATGGTAGCAGTCGGTGCCGCCGACCTTCATGCCGGTCACCCGCCCGTTTTTGACGATGAGCCGCCAGTCGTCGGTCTTGTCCATGTGGACGCCGAGGTAGCTGGCGCAGTATTCATAGGGCCGGATGAGGGCGGGGTTTTGCAGGTAGAGGTCGGAGTCCAGCACATAGGCGTTCCCGAACAGGTCTTTCACTTTCATCGCCGAGGAGATGTTGTTCATTTCCCGATAGTCGGGGTTTTCGACAAAACGGATGGTGGGGTATTTTTTCAAGAGCGCGTCAAACTGCTCCCCCAGATACCCCCGGACGATGGTGATGTCGGTGATGCCCGCGGCCGTGAGCGCGTCCAGCGTCGTCTCGATCAGCGGGCGGCCATGGATGCGGATCATCGCCTTCGGGGTGTTCAGCGTGACCGGCATCAGCCGGCTGCCGAACCCGGCGGCCAGGATGACCGCCCGCCGGACTTTATAGGGCGCAAGCGCTTCCAGCCCCGCCTCCGTCACCCGGTATTCCCCGTCCGCAAACGCCGCCCAGCCCTTCCGGACGGCGGAGAGCAGCTGCTGGTTGACCGTCCCCAGCGACAGGCCGGTCAGGGCCGCGACCGCCCGCTGGCTCGCCGCCCGGCCTGGGTTATAGAGCAGGGTGGTCAGCAGGTCGAATTCCTTTCTTGTCAGCGGCATGAAAAACGCTCCTTTCAATGTTCATATCCTGTATTATAGCATAAACCGCTGAACGCCGCAAGGGGGATACGGCGGGCTATGCGGAAACCGTTCCCCGCCCGGACGATGCGGCCGCCCCATATTCCACTTTTTCACAATTTATCCCCAGAATTTTCCTCTTTTCCCTTGAACTTCCCGGGGGGTTGTGGTATAATTTTATCAGAGAAACCAGACTTTGGAGGAGGACTGCCTGTGAAATGTCCCTATTGCGGCTACGGCGAGAGCAAGGTGATTGATTCCCGCCCGACCGAGGACGACGAGAAGATCCGCCGCCGGCGGGAGTGCCTCTCCTGCGGGCAACGGTTTACCACATACGAGTTTGTGGAATCGACCCCGCTTATGGTGGTCAAGAAGGACAAGTCCAGGCAGCTGTTCGACCGGGAAAAGCTGCTGCGCGGCCTTGTCCGGGCCTGTGACAAACGCCCGGTGTCCGCCGGGGAGCTGGACGGGATCGTCAACCGGATCGAGCAGACCTATTTAAACCGGATGGTGCGGGAAGTCTCTTCCGAGGAACTGGGGGAGGCCGTGCTGCTGGAACTGAAAAAGCTGGATAAGGTCGCCTATATCCGCTTTGCGTCGGTCTACCGGGATTTTTCCGACGTCGAGACCTTTGTGCAGGAACTTTTAAAGCTCCAGCAGGAGGAATAAATTGCGTCCCCGCCGCGTATAACCGGGTTGTGCCCGGGGGCGGAAATCGAAAAGTGACGGCCGGGCGACGGCGGGGTGAACATTCCCGGGAATTTTTTCCCTGCGGATGCAACTTTTTGCCAGCCTGGGACGTATTACTAATGAAAGCAGAAAACCCCCGGCGCGGGCCGCTTAAGTTGGGGAGAAGGCCCGCTGATTCTGGCGGAGGTGATGTCACGTTGCGTGAAGATATACAAAAAAACGGGACGTTTTGTTGCGCATTCTTGACAAAATCTGACAGTAATGTTACAATCAAGGTACGGCGGAGAATGGCTTCCCGTGTCCTGCCGCCGGACTTTTGGGGAAAAATGGATACGGAAATGGATTAAGGAGTGAAATGACGATGAAAGCAATCTGGAAGAAACTGATCGCCATCGCGTTCTGCGCGACGACCGCCGCGTCGATGCTCAGCGTCGGCGTTTCCGCGGCCAACCCGGTCAACCCGAACCTCATCGAACTGGGGATGTTCGCCGAGAGCAGCAAATCTGTAGAGATCGAGGACGAATATGAGAGCTACGGCTCCGTCTACGTCGCGATGAAGTCTGAAAACTGGAACAACGGCGACGTCAAGGTGGACGTCACCTTCCCGCGGGGCATCTCCAAAAAGTCGGTCAAATACGACTGGTACGGCGACTGCGACCATAAGGACGGCAACACCGCCAAGGTTGACGCCCGCGGCTATTACTCGATCGGCTGCAATGTGACCGTCAGCGTCACCTATAAGAACTGGCGCAACCGCGAAGTGACCGTCACCGAGACCATCCGCGTTTCGGTCAGAGGCTATGCGTGGGACAATGAACGGGACGCCACCCAGGCGCACGACAAATATTCCTACGACGACAGCAAGGGCGGCTACTACGACGACAAGTGGTACGATCGGGACGACTGGGACCGCGATAAGGTTTACTGGTACGACGGCTACTACTATTACTATGCGGGCGGCCGCTGGCACGCGACCACCAGCTATCCCGGCCTGCCTTCCTACGGGCCTTCCTACGGGCCTTCCTACAGGCCTTCCTACAGCAAATCCTACGAGGTCAGCTGGGACGGGGATTCCTTCTATTATAACGGCAAAGTGCAGCTGCCTTCTGCCTATGTCACGATCGGCGGCAAGACCATCGAGCTGGATGTCAAGCTGATCTCTGGCGACGGCAAGTCGGTCGGCCGGCACCGCGTCCGCGCGTCGCTGCCTTCCCGCTACAGCCGCTATGACATCACCGGCACCACCTTCTACTACGAGATCAAAGAGGCGCAGAAAGAGGGCTTTGTCACCGAGAACGGCAATACCTACTACTATGAGAACGGCCGCAAAGTCACCGGCTGGAAGACCATCAAGGGGACCCAGTATTACTTCTTAAACGACGGCTCTGCCGCGGACGGCTGGGTGAAGGAAGGCCCCGCCGACTGGTATTACTTCAGCGGCGGCCAGATGGTGACCGGCTGGATCAATGACAACGGCACCACCTATTACTGCTACGGCAACGGCAAGAAGTGCCATGGCCGTTGGCATGAGATCGGCGGCAACTGGTACTACTTCTCCGAGTCCGGCGCGATGCAGACTTCCCGCTGGATCCTCGACAAGGGCAAGTGGTACTATGTCGCGGGCGACGGCCGGATGGCCCGCAACACCACCGTCCCCGGCGGCTATAAGGTCGACGGAAACGGCGTATGGGTCAAGTGATCTGCCCGTACGGAAGATAACGGCATAATAAAACCCCCGCTTCCTGCCGGAGGCGGGGGTTATGCTATTCCCTGAAAACGTTTAAGCGATCCGAAAAAGGCCGGCCTCCTGCGGGAGGCCGGCTCAGCTTGTCGAATAAGTCCTGCTGAAACAGAAAAATAACTTTCCGACGCGCTCTAAAAATTAAATCACATTTTTTCCGGCGGCATGTACGGCGGAAAAAATACCTTGATCGGGACAAGTGTCGACCGTAGGGAGGCATGCAGTCCCGATGTTATCTGTCGAAAAACTTGTTTTTCGACAGT
>CALXKG010000206.1 GCA_944388825.1 uncultured Clostridia bacterium
CAAGCGAAAGCTGTTTTTCCTTTAAGAAATTTCGGTTATAGGGCTAGACAGCTTTGCTGTCCAGCCCCACTCCTTCAGTCATCTTCGATGACAGCTCCCTCGGAGAGGGAGCCTTTGGGGTGCGTGCTTACACGTTAAGTTGTTATACCAAAAAATTAGCATTTCACGCCGTGAGTCCCCCATAAACAAACAGGCAGGCCAGACCGGCCTGCCTTCGCAATCCCAGGGGGATTATTTCGCGATCGCGTCCTTGAGCGCCTTGCCCGCCTTGAAAGCGGGGACCTTGGTCGCGGGGATCGAGATGGTCTCGCCCGTCGCGGGGTTTTTGCCCTCTCTGGCGGCGCGGTCGCGGACTTCGAAGGTGCCGAAGCCGACCAGCTGGACCTTATCGCCCATCGACATCGCGTCGGTGATGCTCTCGATGACGGCGGAGACGGCCTTTTCGGCGTCCTTCTTGGTCAGGCCGGTTTTATTTGCAACTTCATTGATCAGTTCGGTTTTCGTCATTTTATGTTCCTCCAAATTCTATTTCAATCCGGGGGTTTCCCCGTCGGATCACCTTGGGTTTCTCTGCCGGGCCTGTTTCCCGGCGGAAGCAGCGAACTGCCCTTCACTTTCCTGTCTGTTCACCCGTCCAGCGCCTCCTGCAGGGCCGGCGGGAGGGTCTCGGCGAGGGTCCTGGCGAGGGACCCGGGGTTTTCGCGGGCGGTATCCTCCGCCCTGGCGAAGTCCTCCGTAAAGCCCTTGCAGGCGGCCAGGAGCGCCATTTCGGCGTCCAGCCCTTTCTCCCGCGCGGCGGCGGTAACCGCCAGCAGCAGCGCCCCCAGCGCCTTTTCCCCGTCTTCCTTCCCTTCGGACGCGCGGAAGGCGTCAAGCGACGCCTCCAGCCTCCCGGCCAGCAGGCGCGTCCCGTCCGCCCCCGCCTGGTCGGCGCGCTTTAAGAGCTTATCCGCCCGCATCAGCGCCGGGAAGGTCTCGGGCACCAGCCGCAGCGTCTCCGCCCTGCTTTCGACCCCTTTGACGGCGTTTTTGATCGACTCCCAGTTGCGGAGCACCTCCCCCGTCCCGGAGACGCTTACCGACCCAAAGACGTGGGGATGGCGGGTGACCATCTTGCGGACGATGCCGGTGAGGACGTCTTCCATCGAAAAGCGCCCCCGCTCCTCCTCGATCCGGGTGTGGAACGCGACCTGGAAGAGGACGTCCCCCAGCTCCTCGCAGAGGAGGGCCGGGTCGTCCCGGTCGATCGCCTCGACCGCCTCGTAGGTCTCCTCGATAAAATCCCGGCGGATGCTCGTATGGGTCTGCTCCCGGTCCCAGGGGCAGCCGTCCGGCGCCCGCAGGCAGGCGACCAGCCGCCGCAGGTCTTCAAAGGTATAGGCGCTTTTTTGCGGAAAATCCATCTTTCTCACCCCCGTCCCGCAGCCCCGCCCGGCAGGCGGTTCCCTGCCGCCGGGGCATGCATGAGCGTGTTTGAAATCCCTCTACCACTGTCTCATTCTACTGAAAAGAGGCGTCTACGGCGTCCGAAAGACTTGCAATACGGACGTATTCCTGCGTCTTTCGTCCTGGTATCCCCCTCTTTTCAGCGAATGACCCAGCAATATAGGGGTTTTCAAACGCGCTCAAGCCTATTTTACCCGATAAGTTTGTATTTTGCAAGCACTTTTGCAATTTTTTTGCCTTTGGGCAGCATTTCAACGTCCTCCCGGCTGATCGCCCGCAGCAGCAGCAGCAGGGCGGCGTAAATGACCCCCGCGGCCGCGATCGAGAGAAGGGTCACCATATGGGAGGCGCCCTCCCCGCCCAGCAGCGTGTAGCAGCTCCAGGCCGAGAACCCGCAGGCAAACCCGCAGACCAGCTGCCGCCCGGTCAGCCGGAAAAAGCTGATCTTCAGGCCGGTCACCTGCCGCAGCCCCCGCAGGGACAGAAACAGGATGATCGCGTAGCAGCTCCCGGTCCCGAGGGCCGCGCCGTTTACGTTGATGTAGGGGATGCTGATGGTGACGAGGTTGACCACAAACTTGACGATCATCCCCACCAGCATATATTTCGGCGGCTTGCCGGCGTGGCCCAGCCCCTGCAGCACCGCAAAGAGCGGCACCGTCAGCCCCAGAAAGACCAGCGAGATCCCCTGCCAGGAGAGCACCCCCGACGCGACCGCCACCTCGGCGTCCTTCGCGGGGTAGAGCAGGGACAAAATCGGCTCCGCCATAAAGAAGATGCCGAAGCTGGCCGGGATCGCGATCAGGCTGGTCATCCGGATGACCGATTCGATGTTGACCCGGGTCCCCTCCCGGTCGCCGGCGCTCCAGCAGGCGGTGACGTTGGGCAGCGCCGACTTGCCGAAGATGTTGCAGAAGGAGGGCACCAGGTTGAAGATCGAAAGGGCGTACCCCGAGTAGGAGCCGTAGATAAAGTCGGCGGCGGTCCCGGCGGCGATCATCGCCGGGGAGACGGCCCCCTTAAACAGCCGCTCCATCACATCCGGGAACCGGTCGAACGCGAACTCCAGGCAGTTGATGATGGTGACGGTGTCGACCGCCTGGGCGACGTTCATGACGATCGACCCGATCGAGATCGGCACCGCGATGGTCACAAGCCGCACCATCAGCACCCGCCCCCGCATCGGCCGGGGGGAATACCGGATATCCTCCGCCGTCAGCCCGTCCCCCAGCCGCCGGTATTTCAGCAGCAGGTAGCCGGTCCCGGCGGCGGTCGAGATGGTCACCCCGAGGATGGAGGCGGCGGAAGCGGCCTCCTGGATGACGACGCCGGCCTCCATCTCGCCGGCGACCGCCTGCCCGAAGACCGGCCCGCCGGCGGCGTACTGGGCCTGCCCCACCTGGACGGCGATCAAAG
Source organism: uncultured Clostridia bacterium (assembly GCA_944388825.1). Classification (GTDB taxonomy): domain Bacteria; phylum Bacillota; class Clostridia; order Oscillospirales; family Ruminococcaceae; genus Faecivivens. The sequence continues at coordinate 2,863 of CALXKG010000206.1, forward strand.
CGAGCGCCAGCCCGAAAACCAGCTTGACAACCACCTCGACCACCTGGGAGACGGCGGTCGGGCGCATATTCCGCATCCCTTCGTAGTAGCCGCGGTAGGCGCTGGTCATGCAGCCGAAAAAGACGGCCGGCGCGATGGCGACGACGCTCAGAAACGCCCCCTCGTTGCTGGCGAGATCGACGTACACCCGGCTGAACAGCAGGATCAGCAGGGTGCCCGCGATCCCGAGGATCAGAAACAGCCGGACCGACAGCTCATGCAGCCGGCGGATATCCCTTGCCCGCCCCCGCACCGACTGCTCGGCGACCATCTTGGCGATGGCGGCCGGCAGCCCGGCGGTCGAGAAGGAATAGATCATCGTAAAAATGGAATAGGAGGTGGAGAAGTACCCCATCCCGTTCCCGTCCAGGATATTGCCCAGCGGGATCTTGAACAGCGCGCCGATCAGCTTGACGATGATCATCGACGCGCCCAGCACCCCTGCCCCCCGCAGGAGGTTCTGTCCCTGGGAGACCTTGCTCCGGGTGTCTTGCAAAAGCCTTCACTCCCCATATCTGCGGATTCGTTTTGTCCGCAAAACTGCCCTTCCCGTACTTCCGCACAGGAAGAGCAGTCTGCGCCGGTCGATACCGGACGGTTATTCGTCCTTTTTGTCCTCTTCGTTTTCCGCTTCCGGGGCGGCTTCCGTCTCCGGGGCTTCCGCGGCTTCTTCCGAAGCCGAATCAGACGCCGCATCCGGAGCCGAATCAGGAGCCTCTTCCACGGCTTCCTCCGCAGCCGAATCCGCAGCTTCCTCCGCCTCGTCCGCTTCCGGCTCGGGGGAAGTAAACTTCACGCCGCAATTCGCGCAGAACTTCGCGTCGCGGGAAGACTTCGCGCCGCATTCGGGGCAGATCCGCTCGTTTTTCTGCTCGCTGAGCTTTTCCTCGACAGCCTTCAGGGCCGCCCGCACTTCGGTGATCTCGTCGGCCAGCGACGCCAGAAGGTCCCCGTTGTCCACCTCTTCGACCATCTTCCCGTAGGTGGCGACCCCCAGCTGCTCGTAGAGGTGCGAAAGCTCGTTCTGCAGCTGGATGCTCTGGTATTTCAGCTTGGAGACCTCGACGACCTTATCGGTCTTTTTGCCGGCCTTGTCGACGACGTTTTTCGCGGACACCAGCAGTTCTTCCAGAAATCCCATACAAATCTTCCTTTCCGGTATTTCATTTCCCTTCTGCGGGAAATACCATAGTCATATTATATCCCCTGCCGCCCGGCGGCGCAAGGGAAAACCAAAAAATTTAAGAAATTGCTTACACAATGGGGCGGTCAGAAGACCTCCAGGAACTCCCGCATCAGCGAGTCCCGCGGGATCCTGACCCGCGGCAGCGGCGCGAAGTGGGAGAGCCTTTCCAGCAGGTCTTCCGCCTGCACCCCGTACTTCGGGTCGTGCAGGCAGGGGGTCAGCAGCTTCTCCGCGGCCGGCTTATAGAGCGACGGCTCGTAGAGGTGGAGGGAGTCGATCCACTTGTCGGCGCAGACCCGGTAGGGGCGGATATACTTTTCTTCCCCGTCGACGACGTTTTTCCACATCGCCATGGTGCTGAGCGGGTCGCTGCCCCTGAAGTGCTCGTCGCGGATGATCCGGCGGATAAACCGCAGCTCCCGGGTGGAGAGCACCCGCCGCACCCCCTCGTAAAACTCCGCCCGGATCGAGATGTACAGCTTCTTCGCGTCCCGGAAGAAGGGCCGCCCGGCGATCAGCGGGTTTAGGGCGTGCAGCCCCTCGATGATGATCGCGGTGTGGTCGTCGTAGTCGTAGTGGAAGGTCTTTTCGCTCCGCCTGCCGGTCTTGAAGTCGTAGATCGGGAAGTCGGCGCTCCCCTTCACCAAAAGCTCCGAGAGGCAGCGCTCCAGCGTCTCGGTGTCGACCAGCGCCGGGGTCTCGTAGTCCCGCGTCCCGTCCGGCAGGAGCGGCGCCCGGTCGCGGTCGAAGAAAAAGTCGTCCAGCGACAGCGCGAAGGTCGCGATCCCCCGCTTTTCCAGCTCGGCGTCCAGGTTGTGGGAGGTGGTCGTCTTGCCGGAGCTGGTCGGCCCCGAGAGCAGGATGATGCGGGAATGGGGGAAGCCCGCCGCAAATTCCTCCGCCACCTCGGAGATCTGGGAGCGGTAGCGGTCCTCGGAAAAGTCGATCAGCTTCTGCGGGTCCTGCCGGGCCAGGCTGTTGACCGCGTAGGCGTCGATATGGGGTTTATAGATCCTGCTCGGTTTCATAGCGTCTCCTTTCGCCCGCCGGCAGCAGGGCCAGCTTCTGTTCCAGCTCTGCTTTCCTCTCCAGAATATCCTGGAACTGCCCGATATATTCGTAGGGGTACTTGAAATTATACACCCGCTCGATCTTCCCGGGGAGGACGGCCTTGCTGACCGCCCCGGCCCCGCAGGCCAGGATCGACTGCACTTCCTCCATGATGTAGATGTTGTACTGCCCCCAATGCCCGGGGCGGGCGTACCCGACGTTTTCCAAATTCCCGACCGTATTCTTCTGCCGGTAGAGGTAATAGGGGTCGTACCCGGCCGCCATCAGCGTCCCGGCGGCAAAGTCCATCATCTTCTGCACCGGCCGGTAGTCCTCCATCTCCCCCAGCTCCGCGTAGAGGGCGGAGGAGCGCTTGACGGTCAGCGAATGGACGGTGATGTTTTCAGGCCCTAAATCCCGCGCGGCGAGAAGGCTTTTGCAAAACCCCTCGTAGCTGTCCCCCGGCAGCCCGGCGATCAGGTCCATATTGATGTCGTCAAACCCCATCCCCCGGGCCATCTGGAAGCAGTCGACCGTGTCCCG
>CALXKG010000207.1 GCA_944388825.1 uncultured Clostridia bacterium
CCACCACCTCGAACCCCGGCAGCCCCCGGGAAAGGTCGGTCTCCACCTCGACCGGGAAGGCGTTCATCCCCAGCAGCCCGGCGCTGGTCACTTTTGCGTACATGGTCATTCCTCCTGTCCACTCTATTGTACACGGGTTTTCGCGCAGGCGCAAGGCGGTTTCCGGAAGCGGCGGAAATTTTTCCCTCCAAAAGCAAAAGATTTTCCGCCGGTTGCGGTGTATGGAAGTAGAAGACTCTGAGGAGGCGTTCGGCTATGAAGAAAAGATGGATGAAGATGGCGGCTGCCCTGTGCGCGGCGGCGGTTTTCGGCGGGTGCGGGGCCAGCATGGAAGAGGCCGGGACGGTCGTCGCGGAAACCGGTTTTCGGTTCAATTTGTCCTGCGCGCCGCCGGTTGAAAAGACCTTTACAATGGACGAAGAGACAATCGTCCTTCTCCATGCCGGTTCGCAGACTGCGGCGTTGGGGCTGGAACAGGGGACTCTGACCGACGTCCGTCCCCGCGCAACGATCGAAATTTATACAGACGGCGACTGGAATATCCTGCGGATGGACGATCACGGGCGGATCATCGGCCTGCAGGCCGATATCCTGCGGGAAAGCGGCTGGATCGCGGCGGATACGACGGAAGACGGGCTGATGGAGGTTTTGGAAAAGGTCGCAGTACAGGTTGACGTCGACCTCACCCGGTACCCGGATATAGAGTTGTACGGGGGATGCCAGCTACGGCTGTACCAGGACATAGACAGCCCCTATACCGACTATATCCACGCCGAATTTGACGAGACCGGGAAATTTTGCTTTGTAAAAATCCACTACAGCAATATTATAAGCCTTTCGGAAGAGGATGAAGCCTATTTTGCCGGTCTGCTGGCGGAATCCATCGGCTCGGACACCCCTTATACCGTTTCGACCGCCTATTTCGCAGAGGGCGGCGTGCTGGCGGCCAGTTACACCGTCACCTACAGCGACCCCCAAAAGGGCGTCTGGGTGGAGAATTATACCGCCGGTAAATCCCTCCAATAACCCGCTTCACCCCCAGCCCCGCCAGGAGTGAAATTTTTCCCCTTAAATCTTGCAAAACCCCGCCCGGTCTGGTATAATAGCGGTACAGGTGTGCGCGGCACGGCAGTCATACAACCCAGCCGGTCGTCATACCGTGAAACCATATAAAAAATGAAGGAAGGGCGGAATCCGATATGTATACAATCATGCGGAAAGAATCCTTAAATCCGACCGTCACCCGGATGGAAATTTTGGCCCCGCTGGTCGCGAAAAAAGCGCGGCCGGGCCAGTTTATCATCCTCCGCGTCGACGCGGACGGGGAGCGGATCCCTCTGACGGTCGCCGGGTGCGACCTGGAAAAGGGCACGGTGTCGATCATCTTCCAGATCGTCGGCGCGACGACCTTAAAGTTAAACCAAAAGTCCGAGGGGGATTCCCTCGCCGATTTTGTCGGGCCGCTCGGCACCCCGACCGAGGTGGAGGGCCTGAAGAAGGTCTGCGTCATCGGCGGCGGCGTCGGCAGCGCCATCGCCCTGCCGGTCGCGCAGGAGCTGCACCGGCTGGGGGCGGAAGTCACCGCCATCGCCGGTTTCCGCAATAAAGACCTGGTCATCCTGGAAGACGAGTTCAAAGCCTGCTCCAGCCGGTTTATGATGATGACCGACGACGGCTCCTACGGCGAAAAGGGCAACGTCACCGCCCCGCTGAAAGAGATGCTGGAAAAGGGCGAGCGGTTTGACGAGGTGATCGCCATCGGGCCGCTGATTATGATGAAGTTCGTCTGCCTCACCACCAAGGAATACGGCCAGAAGACGGTCGTCTCGATGAACCCGATCATGATCGACGGGACCGGGATGTGCGGCGGCTGCCGGCTGACGGTCGGCGGCGAAACCAAGTTCGCCTGCGTTGACGGCCCCGATTTCGATGGGCACCTGGTCGATTTCGACGAGGCGATGAGCCGCAGCCGCAGCTACGCCCCCTTCGAGCGCCACGCCTACGAAGAGGCCTGCAACCTGTTTAAAAAGGAGGTCCGCTGATATGCCGAATATGAGAGCGACCAAAAACCCGATGCCCTCCCAGGACCCGAACGTCCGCAACCACAACTTCGACGAGGTGACGCTGGGCTATACCGCCGAGATGGCGGTCGACGAGGCGCAGCGCTGTCTTCACTGCAAAAATATGCCCTGTGTCTCCGGCTGCCCGGTGAACATCCAGATCCCCGATTTCATCAAAAAGGTCGCCGAAGGGGATTTTGAGGGCGCCTACCAGGTCATCAGCCTTTCCTCTTCCCTCCCCGCCGTCTGCGGACGGGTCTGCCCCCAGGAGAGCCAGTGCGAGGGCAAATGTGTCCGCGGTATCAAGGGCGAGCCGGTCGGCATCGGGCGTCTGGAACGGTTTGTTGCCGACTACCACAATGAACACTGCACCGAGGCCCCGAAGGCCCCCCAGAAGAACGGCCATAAAGTCGCGGTCATCGGTTCCGGCCCCGCCGGGCTCACCTGCGCCGGGGATCTGGCAAAGATGGGCTACGATGTCACCGTCTACGAGGCGCTTCACCTGGCGGGCGGCGTCCTGGTCTACGGCATCCCCGAGTTCCGTCTCCCGAAGGCGATCGTCCAGAAGGAGGTCGACAACTTAAAGGCCCTCGGCGTCAAGGTCGAGACCGATATGGTCATCGGCCGGATCCTGACAATCGAAGAGCTCAAAGAGGAGTACGGCTTTGAAGCAATCTTCATCGGCACCGGCGCCGGCCTGCCGCGGTTTATGAACATCCCCGGCGAGAACCTCAAGGGGGTCTATTCCGCCAACGAATTCCTCACCCGCAGCAACCTGATGAAGGCCTACCGGGAGGATTCCACCACCCCGATCCAGCACGCCAAACGGGTCGCGGTCGTCGGCGGCGGCAACGTCGCGATGGACGCCGCCCGCACCGCCAAGCGGCTGGGGGCCGAGGAAGTGTACATCGTCTACCGCCGCGGGATGGCCGAGCTCCCCGCCCGTAAGGAGGAAGTGGAGCACGCCGAGGAAGAGGGCATCATCTTTAAGACGCTCTGTAACCCCGTCGAAATCCTCCCGACCGATGTTTCCGACCCCCGCGACCCGAACTATGGCTGGGTCAGCGGTATCCGCTGCGTCGAGATGGAGCTGGGCGAACCGGACGAGTCCGGCCGCCGCCGCCCGGTCGTCAAAGAGGGGAGCGAATTCGAGCTGCCGATGGACTGCGTCATCATGGCCCTCGGCACCTCGCCGAACCCGCTGCTGAAAAAGACCACCCCCGGCCTTGAGACCAAACGGCGGGGCGAGATTGCCGCCGATGA
>CALXKG010000208.1 GCA_944388825.1 uncultured Clostridia bacterium
AGGGGGCGGACGGACAGGCGGGCGGTTTCAAAAAGCATGGCGGCATCTTCCTTATATTCAAAGTCCAAAATGGGCGGTTGACCGGCCGGGCAGGCGGTGGTATCATAAAAAGGAAAACACGCCCGGCTGCAATTCAATTGTAACCGGAAACGGATGAAAACGCAAGCGGCATCGGAGGTAAGGAAAAATGAAATGCTGGAAACTGGTCTTCAGCCCGACCGGCGGAACGGAAAAAGCGGCGGAATTGCTCGCGGCCGGGCTGCCGGGGGAGCCGGAAACGGTCGACTTATGCGCCCGGGATATTGATTTTGGCGGGGTGCAGTGCGGGTCGGACGACTGCGCGCTGATCGCCGTCCCCTCTTTCGGCGGGCGTGCGCCGGGGCTGGCGGTCAATCAGCTGCGGCAGCTGCACGGAAACGGCGCGAAAGCGGTGCTGCTCTGCGTCTACGGCAACCGCGCCTATGAAGATACGCTGGCCGAGATGGAAGACGCGGCGAAAGAGGCGGGGTTTACGGTGATCGCGGCCTGCGCCGCCATCGCGGAGCACTCGATCGCCCGGGCAGTCGCCGCCGGACGGCCGGACGGAGCGGACGCGGCTGTCCTCTCCGGTTTCGCCGGAAAGATCGCCCATAAGCTGGAAAGCGGGAACGCATCCGCCCCCGCCATCCCCGGGAACCGCCCTTATAAAAAGGCGGGCGGCGGGATGACGCCGCTGCCGGATGAAACCTGCGTCCGCTGCGGGGTATGCGCAAGGGAATGCCCCGCCGGGGCGATCGACGGGCAGGACCCCGCAAAGGTGGACGGGGCCCTCTGCATCGGCTGTATGCGCTGCGAAGCGGTCTGCCCGAAAAAGGTGCGGCACCTCGCCCCGGAAGTTACGGCAGCGGTGGCCGGTATGCTGGCCAAAGCCTGCCCGGACCGGAAAGAGCCGGAGCTTTTCCTGTAAGTCATATCCTGTGCCCAGACGGCGGTTCCCGGTTTCCGGGGGCCGCCGTTTTGGATTGACAACCGGATGAAAAACCGATATAATAGCCTTATACGGAAACTTATCCTACAACGCGAAAGGTTGTGTGATTTATGCTGAAAGAGAAGCTGAAAGACTATATGGAGGCCCACCGGCAGGAGATGATCGATGATATCTCCGCCCTGGTTTCGATCCAGAGCGACCGGGGGACCCCGGTCGAAGGGGGGCCGTTCGGGGCGGGGCCGAAGGCGGCGCTCCATAAGGCGATGGAGATCTGCGCCGGCTACGGCTTTGAAACCAGAAACTGGGACGGCTACGTCGGGACGGCGGACCTAAACGGCGGCCCCTCCTGCCTGGACATTCTGGCCCATCTGGACGTCGTGCCGGTGTCGGACGGCTGGACGGTGACCGCCCCGTTTACCCCGAAGCTGGTCGGGAACAAGCTCTACGGCCGCGGTTCCGCCGACGACAAAGGCCCCGCCGTCGCGGCGCTTTACGCGATGCGGGCGGTGAAAGAGCTGGGCATCCCGCTTAAAGGCAACTGCCGCCTGATCCTCGGCACCGACGAGGAGTGCGGCAGCGGCGACATCGGCCATTACTACAGCCAGGTGCCGGAGGCCCCCTATACCTTCTCCCCCGACGCCAACTTCCCCTGCATCAACATTGAAAAGGGTTCCTTACGCGGCTGGTATAAGGCCGATTATCCCGAAATGACCGCCCTCCCCCGCGTTTTATCCGCAAAGGGCGGGACGAAGATCAACGTTGTGCCGAATAAGGCGGAAGCGGTGGTCGAAGGGATGGACCGGGCGGATATCCAGGCGGTCTGCGACGCGGTCTCCGCCGAAACCGGGCTTTCCTTCACCCTCTCGGGCGACGGGAAGGTCAAAATCGACGTGACCGGCCGGGACGGCCACGCGGCGATGCCGGAGCACGCAAACAACGCGGTGACGGGGCTGGTCGCCCTTCTCTGCGCGCTGCCGCTCGCCGACTGCGAAGGGGTGCGCAAGCTCCGCGCCTTCGGCAGGCTCTACCCCCACGGGGATTACAGCGGCCTGGCCGCCGGGATCGCGATGGAAGACAAAGAGTCGGGGGCGCTGACCTGCTGCCTCGACATCTTCTCGATGGATACCCGCCATTTTGAAGGGCAGACCGACTGCCGCTGCCCGATCTGCGCGACCGGGGAAAACGTGACCGGCGTGGCGAGAGCCGGCGCGGAAGCGGCGGGGCTTACGCTGGACGAGAGCTGCACGCTGAATCCCCCCCACTATGTCCCGGCCGATTCCCCGTTTATCCAGACGCTGCTTGCCGCCTATGAAAAGTATACCGGCCAGAAGGGGCAGCCGCTCGCCATCGGCGGCGGCACCTATACCCACCATCTCAAAAACGGCGTCGCCTTCGGCTGCGAGTTCCCCGGCGGCGAGGACAACCATATGCACGGCAACGACGAATTTGTCAACATCGACGAACTGATCCTTTCGGCGCAGATCTTCGCCGAGGTGATCGTGCAGCTGTGCGGGGAATGAGCGCAGCCCGGTGGGCTTCATGCGGCCAAGAGGGGGCGCTTCATCCATATAAAGGAAGGGAATGATACAATTTGAGTCGGGACCAAAGTCTGGCGGAGCGGACCGCCGACGACATCCTCTCGATGCTGAACATCGAAAAACGGTTTTCGGCGGGCGATCGCCTGCCGAGCGAAAACGAACTGGCAAGCGAGCTGAAGGTCAGCCGGACGACCCTGCGGGAGGCGGTGCGCCTCCTCGCCGCCCATCAGGTGCTGGTGACCGAGCGGGGCCGGGGGACGTTCGTCCGGGAGGACTTCCACCCGAGCGACGCGAAACTGACCTTAAAAAGTATGTCCCCGGAACTGATCGACGTCCGGGACCTGTTTGAGATGCGGCTGATCTTCGAGCCGGAAGCCGCCTTCTACGCCGCCCAGCGGGCGACCGACGCGGAACTCCAGCGCATCCGCAAATACGCCGAACAGGAAGAGGCGGTCATCGCCAGGGGCGAAGACCAGACCGAGCTGGAAATGGCCTTCCACAATTCCATCGCGACCGCCACTCACAACAGCTTCATCGGCGAGCTGGTGCCGCTCATCTACCGGTCGATCGACCGGGCGCTGCGTCTGACCGCCGACTACCCCGGCATCATCCAGAACGTTGTCGAGGACAACCGGCTGCTGATCGAGTTCCTCTCCCGCCGCAACGCCGAGGGGGCCAGGGCCGCGATGCGCATCCATATCATCCACGCGATGGACGGGCTGAAAGACCCGAAGGAGGGGAAAGCATGACCCGCCAGAAGAAAAAAGTCACCTTCAAAGGGGTGCCGACCGAAAAGGTCATCGTCCAGTATAAGCGCTCGCGGCTGCTCAGCTACGCCCTCTATTCGCTTGCGATCCTCTTTACGCTGATGAGCTTAAGCTGGTACAGCGTCGACGCGCTGACCCCGTTTACCCTCCTGGTCTGCATCCTGACGGCGGCGGCCGCCTGTTACATCGCCCGCGGCATCGGGATCTATCTGATGGCGAAATATCTGGAGATCCTGCGCAACGACTGCGACCCCGTCAAGTTCGAAGCGCTCTATTCCCGGATGGAAGGGAACCCCGAAAAGCCCAACGCCATCACCTTCAACATCTGCCGGGCGCTTTACTACCAGGGGCGGTTTGAAGAGGCGCTGGCGCGGCTCCAAAAAATGGGCCGCCCGAAAGAAAAAAGCGTCCTCTATTTCCAGTACTATAACCTCCTCGCCTGCTGCTACGACGAGCTGGGGGACGTTGAAAAGCTGGTCATGATCAAGGAAAAGACCGGCCGGCAGGTCATGCAGATGAAGGACAAGGACAAGTATGTCGGCAACGGCCGGCAATTACAGGTTATCCTCTCCCAGATGCTCTCCCAGAAGGAAGGCCGCTTCCAGCGCAGCCGGGAGCTGGCGGAGGAGATTCTGGACGGCGCCGCCTTTACGCTGGCCCGCATCCAGGCGGCCTGCCGCCTGGCCGAGCTGGAATACCGCTGCGGAGCCGGGAAGTCGGCGATGGAACACGCCGCCTATGTGATCGACGACGGCGGCAAGACCTTCTACGTCGGACGCGCCCGGGAAATCTACAAAAAATGCTGCGGGCAGGACTATGTGACCGAGGACGAGGCGTTCCAGAAGCGCCTGGCCGAAGGCGAATACCGGGAGGAGAAAGAAAATGCGTGACCTAGACACCCTGCGGGGCGAGATCGACCGGGTCAACCGGCAGATGCTCGCGCTGCTGACCGAACGGCTCTCCCTCTGCGCCGAGGTGGCGGAATACAAGCGGGCGCACGGCCTGCCGGTCTACGTCCCCGAGCGGGAAGAGGCGATCTTAAACTGGGCCGCCTCCGCCGCCGGGGAGACGTTTGCCCCCTACGCGCGGGAATATTTCCAGGCGCTGATGGACCTGTCCAAAGAATACGAACGGGAAACCGGCGCGCAGTCCGTATAGGCATAGCGGGCACCGTCTAACAGGCTTTCTTCAGCATTACAGCATCCGGGAGGCGACCGCATGAAACCCAAATGGCTCCGCCATCTCCATACGATCAACCACCACAAGTGGCTGGTCATGAAGCACTGCTTCGCGGTCGGGCTCTACCGGCAGGGGCTGACCCACGACCTTTCCAAATACGCGCCGGTCGAATTCCTCGCCGGGGCAAAATACTATGACGGCAAAAAAAGCCCCAACAACGGCGAACGGGCGGCAAAGGGCTACTCCGCCGCCTGGCTGCACCACAAAGGCCGGAACAAGCACCACCTCGAGTACTGGATCGACTATGCGCCGAAGGGGGCGGGGACGCCGCTCGCCGGCTGCAGGATGCCGGTCCAATACGTCGTCGAGATGTTCTGCGACCGGGTCGCCGCCTGCGAGAACTACCACGGCTCCGCCTATACCGACCGCGACCCCTACGACTACTACATCCACTCCCGCGACCATTACGTCATCCACCCCGAATCCCGGGCGCTTCTGGAACAGCTGCTCGTCATGCTGATGGAAAAGGGGCAGCAGGAGACGTTCCGGTATATTAAGGCGGAGATCCTGCCAAAAGCGCGCTCTTCCCGATAGAGAAAAGAAAGGAATCCCCATGTCCATTACGATCCATCCCCTCACCCCCGCCGATCACCCCCTTCTCCCTGCGCTGCACGACCCGGCCCGCAGGCAGGAGCTGGCGCTGGCCCATCTGGACGCCGCCTTTAAGCCCTTTGCTGAAGCGGCGGAGGCGGAAGGCTTCTACGGCTACCCCCATCTGGACGCCGCCTGGCTGGACGGGACGCTCGCAGGTTTTTCCGCCTACACCGATGAAGAGCTGGCCTGGGTCTATGTCGGGCCGCAGTTCCAGCGGCGGGGCGTCGGGAAGGCACTTGTCCGCCACGCGCTTGAAACCGCGCCCGGCATTTACTACATTGAAGTGCTTTCCGGCAACGCCCCCGCCCGGTCGCTCTACGAATCCTTCGGGTTCCGGCTGCGGGAGGTGCTGCACGGCAGGATGCCGGGGAACGAGTCGTTTGCGGTAACTGTCGACGCCCTTGTCCGCCCGGAAGCGGGGTTCTGCCTGGAAGCCGCCGCCCCTGCCGATCTCCCGTCGGTCTATGCGCTCATCAATGCGCGGCTTGACTGGTTTAAGGAACGGGGCAGCCCCCAGTGGAGCGGCTACTGGGATTACTTCCCCGAAAGCTACTACGAGGCAGCCTGCCGGGAAGGGCGGCTGATGGTCCTGCGGGACCGGCTGACCGGCAAGGTATCCGCCGCGGGGGTGTATGCCGAGGCGGACGGGTACTGGGCGGATACCGGGACAGAGAACGCCGGCTATCTCCACAATTTCGTCTCTTCCTTCGGCTTCCCCGGAGCCGGGAGCCTGTTCCTCGCCAGGCTGGAGGGGTATGCCCGGCAACGCGGGCGCGCCCGCTTCCGGCTGGACTGCGGCGCGCAGAACGAGACGCTGCAAACCTATTACAAGTCCCGCGGCTACCGGGAAATGGGCCGGTGCGCCGACGGCGGGTATGAAGGGATCCGGCTGGAAAAACCGCTTATCCCATAACCCGGCGCCCCCGGAAGAAAATTTTCTCCGGGGGCTTTACAAACGGGGAAAAGTGTGCTATAATAACCCAGTACCCGGAAAACGCTACTGTGGCTCAGCTGGCAGAGCAGCTCACTCGTAATGAGCAGGTCGTCCGTTCGAATCGGATCAGTAGCTCCAGGAAAACCCCGTGACCGTCAGGCCACGGGGGTTTTTTTTGCTCAAACTTGTTCGCGGCCCCATCTATCCCCGTCCCTCTTGCGCTCCCCCGCTTTTTATGGTACGATAGGAAAAACGCTAAGGAGGCTTCCCCATGCAGAAGATCGTCTATATTTCCAACAGCCGGGATTTCACTGAACAACGTGACATCAACGACAACCAATACCTCACCCGGGCAAATCTGCTGCTCTCGGACGGCTGGACGGTCGCGCAGATGGAAACGAAAGTCGTCCCGGTCGACCCCAAGCTGGACAACTACCTCCACAAAGAGACGCTTGTCTCCTTTGTCATCCTGGAAAAACCGGACGAAACATAATTCCCGCAAAAAAACTTATCCTTTCCTCTTGACCTGGAGTCCACTTCAAGGTATATAATACCCATAGAACGAACTTCCACCTGCGTTTTGAAGGAGGAACCCCTATGTCCAAAGTTATCCCAGGTTCGGGCGGCGACCGGTATATCCCGGCCTGCGCACGCACGGGCGCAAAATCCGCCGTCTATTTCACCCGCGACCTGTCGGCTGAAGGGCTGTTAAAGGCCTATGCGAAAATCGCCTCCCGCCTTTCCGGCAAGGTCGGCATCAAACTGCACACCGGCGAACCCCACGGCCCCAACATCATCCCCCGGCCCTGGGTCGAGAAGCTGGTAAAAGAACAGCTTCCGGACGCCGCCATCGTCGAGACCAACACCTACTACGACGGCGACCGGTACACGACCGAAGACCACTTGAAAACCATCGCCACAAACGGCTGGACCTTCTGTCCGGTCGATATCATGGACGCCGAAGGGAGCCTGCCGTTCCCGGTGAAGGGCGGCAAATGGTTCACCGAAGTGGAAATGGGCAAAAACCTCGCAAACTACGATTCCCTGCTGGTCCTGACCCATTTCAAGGGCCACTCAAAAGGCGGGTTCGGCGGGTCGAACAAGAACATCGGCATCGGCTGCGCCGGCGGCCAGACCGGCAAGAAGGCGATCCACACCACCCCCGGTTCCGACGATATGTGGGATATCTCCTATGAAGAGTTCATGGAACGGATGACCGAATCGGCCAAAGCCGTCGCCGACCACTTTGGGGACAGGATCGTCTACATCAACGTCATGCGCAATATGTCGGTCTCCTGCGACTGCGAAGGGACGGCTGCCGAGCCGGTCGTCACCCCGAACGTCGGGATCCTCGTTTCGGACGACATTCTGGCGATCGACCAGGCCTGCGTCGACCTGGTCTACGCGATGACCGGGGAGCAGAACCACGCCCTGGTCGAACGGATCGAGTCCCGGCACGGCCTCAGGCAGCTCACCTACATGAAAGAGCTGGGGATGGGCAACGACCTGTACGATCTCTATGACCTGGACAACGGCGAAGCGCCGCTCACGCCTGCGGACGCCGTCCGGGATGTAAAGCCCTTTACCGAATAAGCAAGACCTCTCCCCTGTTATGGGGGCCATATTTTTCCTCACCTTTTTACTGATTTTGCCTGATTTTTGCCCGGGATGCCCTCCCGGGCGCTTTTTTTGCGGAAAACCGGAAAACAATAACAAGAGCGCCCCGGAAGATCCGGAGCGCTCTTTCCACAGAAAACCAGGTGGTTGTAAGAAAGCTGGCAGGCTTATCTCGCGAGATAACGGTCGTAAGCAGCCTGGGTGATGGCAATCGCCTCATCGATGCCCATCGACGCGATATCGCTCATGTAGGTATCCCATTCGGTGTCGATATCCAGAACACCGGTGATGAACTGGGTGGTCTTCTCCTGGACATAGGTGTCGACGTCGCCCATGATGTCGGCGCGGTCAACAGACTCGTCCTGGGTCAGCGACAGGGTCGGGAGGGTCCAATCCTGGCCGGCCGCGCTCCAGACGTCGTAAGAGGTGACGTCCTTCTCGGGGACGGAAGCGAGCTCACGGGTCCAGTCGTAGTAGCAGGCGACAGAAGAAGGCGGCATCAGGAAGCTGCCCTGTGCCTGCGAGAAGGAGAAGTCCTCGTTGGCAAGGACCTTATCGGTGAAGACGGGGTTGCCGGAATCGTCGAGGGTGTAGGTATCGCCCTCAACACCGTAGTTGGCCAGCATCGAGCCTTCGTCGCTGAAGAGGTAGTCCAGCCATCTGAGCGAGAGTTCCCAGTTGTCGCTGGTCGCCGAGAGGGTGGTGGTAATGCCGACGTAGGTATCGCGGTAACGGATGTGCAGCTCGTCGCCCTCGTTCTGGACAGGCGGGGTGATCGGGACGATGTACATATCCGGGTCTTCGGAAGACGCCTCATACAGGGACGGCATCGTGTACATCGAGATCCAGGCGCCGGTCTTGCCGGTGATGACGGAGGTCATATCGACCATAAACGCGCTCTGGGTCATGAAGTCGGGGTCGATCAGGCCCTTTTCGAACCAGTCGTGCATCATCGTGACATACTGCTTCCAGTTCTCGCTGTAGGGGCCGTACATGACCTTGCCGTCCTCGCCCAGCTGCCAGGTGCCGATAACGCCGTAGCCGGCCGCCATGCCGCCGGTCATCGTATCGGTGCCGTTGAAGGTGACGCTCAAGGGAGCGGTCGCGCCCATCTGGTCCTTAAACGCAGTCAGGACTTCTTCCCAGTCGGCGTAGGTCACAGGCATATCCAGCCCGCACTTTTCCAGCCAGTCCTGGCGGATCTGCATACCCAGCCAGGGGCCCTGCGGCTCGGTGTAGAGGGCGTAGATGGAGGCGATCCGGCCGGAGTCGGTAACGGTATCGATCTGGGCCTGCGGGTCAGCGGCGAGGCGCGCGCTGTAGTTGGGCATATACTCGGGGACCAGGTCGGTCAGGTCCAGGAAGTATCCGTCGTCGATACCGGCGTCCATGCCCTCAGAGTAATACTGGGAGCCGTAGAACATATCCGGCAGCTGGTTGGAAGCGATCATCAGGTTGAAGTTGGTCAGGGTATCCGCGGAAGAGGACATCTGCCATTCGATGTGCACGCCGGTCTTTTCTTCCAGAGCCTGGAAGAATTCGTTGTCGTTGTAGTCGGTGACGACGATGGAAGCGTTGGCGTCCAGCGAAATAAAGTAGGACAGGGACTCGCCGTCGGCCAGCGGCAGCTGGACTTCCGTCGGCTCGGTGGGGGTCTCCGCAGCGGTGCCGCCGTTGTCGGAAGCGGCGGTGCCGTTATCGGCGGCGGGGGTAGAACCGGAATCGTCCGAACCGCAGGCGGCGAGGGACGCAGTCATCATGGCGGCCAGCAGGAGCGCCAGCAGTTTCTTGGAAGTTCTCATTGTAAAAGGTTCCTCCTTAAAAAATAGGTTGGAATGTATCGGATAACCGGCGGGGCCGGATATACCGCCCCGCCGGGCATCACAGCGGATTTAGCCTTTGATCGCGCCGATCATGACGCCGGATTCAAAGTACTTCTGGATGAAGGGGTAGAAAATGAAGATCGGGACAGTCGAGACGATGATCGTGCAGTACTGGGTCAGCTGCCGGTAGAGCGCCGTGTCGCCCGTCTCTGTCGAGGAGGTGACGGTACCGGTCGCCGCCTGGTCGGAAGCGGTGATCAGGATCTCGCGGAGCACCAGCTGCAGCGGGAATTTGTCGCGGGTGCGCAGGTAGATCATCGCGTTGAACCAGGAGTTCCAGTTGCCGATGACGAAGTAAAGGATAACGGTCGCCAGCGTCGCTTTGACCAGCGGCAGCATGATCCGGAAGAGGATGGTCATCCGGCCGGCGCCGTCCAGCATCGCGGACTCTTCCAGGCTCGCCGGGACGTTCTGAAGGGCGGTCCGGACGAGGATCAGGTTAAAGGCGTTCATGCAGGTGGGGATGATCAGCGCCCAGCGGGAATCGTACATATCCAGCGTCTGGGTGACGAGGATGTAGGAAGGGATGATGCCGCCGGAGAAGAGCATCGTAAACGAAATACCCAGCATGACCGGGTTGGCCCAGAGGAATTCCTTCCGGGAGAGGGCGTAGGCGCCCATGACCGTGAGGAGCATACCCAGGGCGGTGGAAGCGATAACATACAGGAAGGTGTTGGCGTAGCCGGTCCAGATGTTCTTGTTTTCAAAGACCAGCTGGTAGCCGGTTAAGTTAAAATCGTTGATCCGCCAGATAATACCCGACTGGTTGAGGACCCAGCCCGCATCCGAGAAGGAAGCGCAGAAGACGTGCCAGACAGGCGCCAGGCAGGCGACGATGACGAAAGCAAAGAAGATGATGTTGATAAAATTGAACACCCTGCTTCCGATGGATTTGTTTCTGACCATTGCCATTGCGATTTACACTCCTTTCTCAGAACAGGCTGGATTCGGTAAACTTCTTACTGAGGGAGTTGGAGATGACCAGCAGCGCGAAGTTGATGACCGAGTTGAACAGGCTGACCGCGGTCGAATAACCGTAGTCGGCTTCCTGTAAGCCCATCCGGTAGACGTAGCTGGAGATGATGTCAGCCGTCTCGAAGACCTGGGAGTTGTAGAGCAGGATGGTCTTTTCATACCCGACGCTCATCATCGAACCGACCTTGAGGATCAGCATGATCATGATGGTGCCGATAATACCGGGGATGGTGACATGGATGATCCGCTGGAAGCGGTTGGCGCCGTCCATCTCCGCCGCCTCATAGAGGCTCTTGTCGATGCCGGCCAGCGCCGCGACATAGATGATGGAGCCGAAGCCGACCCCCTGCCAGATGTCCGAAAGGATGTAGATCGGACGCCATGCGCTGGGCAGGCTCAGAAGGTTCGCGTAATCGCCGGTGATCGCGCCGACAAGCGAGGTGATCGCGCCGTCCGACTCGCAGAAGTCGATGATGATACCGGCGACGACGACCATTGAGATAAAGTTGGGCATATAGGAGATGGTCTGGACGGTCCGTTTGTACTTCTGGGAGCTCAACTCATTTAAGAGGAGCGCGAAGATGATCGTGACCGGGAAAACGACGACCAGCTGCAGGCCGGACAGCCACAGGGTATTGCGGATGACGCGCCAGCAGTAGACCGACGTAAAGAAGGTCTCGAAGTTCTCCAGACCGACAAAGTCGGAACCGAACAGCCCGAGGTTCGGCTTGTAATCCTCGAACGCCATCAAAAGGCCGACCATCGGGATGTAGCAGAAGACGACGAAGAAGATGATCGTCGGCAGCAGCATAAGCATCAGCGGCCAGTTCTTGACAAAGTCCCTTTTGATGTTGTGCCAGGAATACTTGCGGTAGGTTTTTCCGCCGGATAGCGGAACAGCAGCAGTTTTTTGCATCTTAGCCCTTCCTTTCCTTGGGGGTTTTGTGTAGTTCCAGTATAGCAATCCGAAAAGAATTTAGAAAGAGCCAATCATCGCGTAACGGAAAAGTCAAAATTCGGTCATAAATTTCAATTCCGATTTTTGATTTTCCCGGGAAATGGGCGCAAAAAAAGGCCATGCAGGTGTCTGCACAGCCTTTCCTTCATTAAAATAACCAAAAAACTTACTGGTTCCCGGCATACTGCCCGGGAGTAACGCCCTCATAGCGCTTGAAGGCGCGGATCATCGCCCGCGACTCGATATAGCCGGTCTTTTCCGCCGTCTCCCGGACGGTCATGCCGCCCTGCAGCAGCGCCTTGGCATGGCGGAGGCGGACCAGGTGGATCTCGTCCAGCAGGCCATGGCCGGCGGCGTTTTTAAACCGGCGGCTGAGGGTGGAAAGGGAGAGGGAAAGATGATCGGCCACCATACTGGCGTTCAGGGCCGGGTCCTGGTAATTGGCTTCGATATACTGCCGCACCGTCTCCACCAGCTGGGCGTTCCGGTCGGGGGCAGGCGGCGCCTTGGCCAGCGCCGCCCCTTCCTCGATGGCGGCGAACATCTCCCGCAGCAGCCTGGACTGGTCGCCGCCGGAGGATCCGCCGGAAATCTCCCGCAGGTACGCTCCCCCGCCGTCCGGAAGCATCGCCGCCAGCATCTGCGCCAGGCCGGTCACCCGGTTGCGGACAACCCAGCCCACAACGCCGGGCGCTTCCAGGTCTTCCCGCAGGATCGTCTCCAGCGATTCCCGCGCCCGCGGGAAATCCCCCGCCTGCAGCTGCACCGCCAGTTCCCTGGCGTGCGCGGGATAGAGGCTGACAAATCCGCCGGCCTCGCCCTGGTTCAGCCGGACGCCCGGCTGGCGCTGGCGGCCCCAGTAGGCGTCTTCCCGGTAAAGCCGCTGTACCTCCTCCCAGGCCGCGGGCCCTTCCCGGAGGCTCCGGCAGGACGGCCCCGCATAGCAGGCGACCGCGAGGGAAAGGGCCTGCTCGGTCATGCGGACGGCGGTATCCAGCTTATCTATAACCCCCCCCTCCGGGGTTTCCTGCACCGCAAACACGACGCAGTCTTCAATCAGTATACTGACGCCGTCCCGGTCTTCCAGCAGGATCTCCTCCAGGATATTGCGGACGGCAAAATAAAGCATCTCCAACGTCTCGGCATACCGGTTTTTGGGGACGTTGCGGAAAAACTCCGAACTCTCCGGCCGGATGAGCGAAAAAAGGACCAACCGGTAGGGCTGCCCGTCCTCGATATACTGGGAGAGGGCGGAGGAATCGCTGGAAAAGCCCAGCAGGTAACGGCTGATATACCGGGCCTGCCGCTGGGCGTCCGACTGGGAGAGGCGGTTCTGCAGCCGGTCCTTCTCATCGGCGATCGACTGCAGCGCCCGCTGGACGCTTTCAAAGGAATTGAGGTCGGGGTTTGCGGCGCAGCGGGCACGGACAAAGTCCAGCACCTTCTGGTAGGGGGACCAGCTGCGGCGGCTGAAAAAGATGCTGGCGGCGATGCCGAACAGGACATAGATCAGGATCTCACAGAGGATCTGGATCTGCAGCAGCCGCACCCCCTGGTAATACTCCGCCTGCGCGGTCAGGAAGCCGTACTGCATATCGCAGACCTCCGACGGTTCCAGCATATAAACATAGGCGCCGCCGTCCAGGGTCAGTTCCCCCTGCGGCTGGCCATCCTCCATCCGCCGCACCGCTTCCCCGGTCAGCGGGCTGCCGAAGATCTTGACGCCGCCCTGCATCAGAAAGATCTCCGAATTTTCCCCTTCCCACTGGAGCAGGTTCCAGGGCACCCGCATCAGCAGCCCGACGCAGGCGAGCCTTTCCTTATAATCGGGGGTGTACAGGTTGCAGCTGACCAGCAGGTAGGTCAGCCCTTCCCGGTCTACCACCGGCTGGACCGTATAACTGTAGTTTTCCCCCGCTTTGAGCAGCGCCGCCGCAAAAACCTGATAGGGGATGTCCACACTTTCGGAATAGAGGTCGATGACGTCGGGGCTGTAGCCGCGGGACTCGCTGACCAGCCGCCCGCTGCGGCAGAAAAAGACAAAGGCATGGGTGATGGCCTGCTGCTGGCGGCGGGAGTTGAGCAGCGTTTCGATCACCTGCTCCTGCAGCAGCGTATCCGCGTCGGAAAAATCATACCGCTCCGCCAGGTGGGTAATGGTCGAATCCGCCAGCAGCACCCCCGCGGTGCTGGCCGCATCGCTCAGCTTCTGGTCGGTTTCCCGCTGGATGCTGACGACGACGCTTTCCTGGTCGGAAAGGATCGAATCCTGCACCCCCCGCTCCAGCCGGACGGTGGTATACAGCGAAAGCAGCAGCGGGATCAGGCAGACCAGCAGATAGGAGGTCAGCAGGCGGCGGTAGAGTTTCATATTGGCTGGTTTCCCCCTTTGCACCAGATTTTCAGGGCAATATGACGGATAAATGAAAAAATTGGCCCTGTAATTTTACCTTTTCGCATTTCAATTTATTATAACACAATACAGGGCAAGCTGTAAATACCTTTTTTATCTTTTGCCGGGCCACCGCGCAAAAAACGTCCGGCGCCATCCAAAGACAGCGCCGGACGCCGTATGGGAAAAAAGGAGATCAGTAGCGGATCAGCGACTGCATCATCCGGTAGACGTTTTTCCGGACCCGCTCCCGTTCCAGGATCCCGTCCGCTATCGCCTTCACCATCGGCGCGGTCTCACGGTCGTCCATCTCGCCGGGGGCGATCCAGCTGTTGCCGGCCTCCGCGGTCGTGACGGCGTCGCAGCGGTCGGTGGAGCCCCAGTCGGTCATGACATAACCCTGATAGCCCCATTCGCCCCGCAGGATGCCCATGAGCAGTTCCGGGTCCCCGGCGCACCAGGCGCCGTTGCAGGGGTTGTAGCTGGTCATCATGCTGTCCGGCTGGTGGACGGTGAGCGCGTACTGGAAGACTTTCAGGTAAATTTCCCGCACCGTCCGCTCGTCGATCAGCGCATGGGCGGTGTTGCGGTAGGTCTCAGCGGAGTTGGCGATAAAGTGCTTGACGCAGCTGGCGACCCCTTCCGCTTCCAGGCCCATGCTTTCCATGCCCCCCATCCGGCCGGCCAGCAGCGGGTCCTCGCTGAAATACTCGGCCTGCCGCCCACAGAGGGGGTTGCGGTGGATGTTCATCGACGGGGCGAGGATGTTCTGCAGCTGCATCCCCTTCGCTTCCCGGGCGATCGCCCGGCCCTCTTCATAGGAGAGCCGTTCGTTAAAGGTGGCGGCGATCAGGTTGGATGTCGGGAAGCCGATGTTCGCGTCGTTCATATTCAGCCCGTTGTTGCCGTCCGAGAAGTAATATTCGGGCAGCTCCAGTTCCGCGAGCACCCCTTCCCGGTAGATCGTCCCGGCAAAGCCATTGTCCCCCGGCCCCCAGCCGGTCCGCGCCCCGACCGACATCCGGCAGAGCTGTTCGTCCGAAAGCTGGAGCACGAAGTCGCCCAGCAGCTCCGGATGTTCTTTGACCATCGGGAAGGTGACAAGCCCCTGGTATCCGGTCCCCTGCACCGGTTCAAATTCGGGGAACATCTCCCGTTCCCGCCTGTAGGGCAGCTCATCCGCCTCGACGATCGCCGACAGCTTCCCTTCCGGCCAGTAATCGGGCGTAAACTTGCTCATCGTATGGAGTTCTACCGGGCAGGCGAGGTAATGATAAGCATTCGACAGGACGATCCTTTCGGGGACCGTGAAAGCGGCAGCTTTTTCCGCCTCTTCGGCAGACCCGCCGAGGTAAAGGGCGATCTCGCCCGGCTCGATCACCCACTGGGCGGTCTCCGGGTCAAAGGAATCAAACCGGTCGGAGGGCATCGAAAGGACCAGTTCTTCGGCCGCGCCGGGATAAAGCAGCCCGGTCTTGCCGTAGCAAACCAGGCGGCGCTCCGGCTGTTCCAGCTTCCCGTCCGGGAGTTTGGCAAAGATAAGGACGCTCTCTTTCCCGGGGGTTTTGCCCACGTTCCGCACCCGGACGGTCATCTCGCAGTGGTCGTCCCCATGGGTAAACCGGACGGCCTCTTTCCGGAAGGCGGTATAGCTGAGCCCATGCCCGAAGGGGTAGGCCGGCTTCTTGCCAAAGGTCGAGAAGTACCGGTATCCGACATACAGCCCCTCTTCATAGGCGGCGACGTTGTATTTGACCTTCCCCACCGGCCCCATCGGCTCGGCGGTATCGGGGATATTGAAGTTGCGGGAAGCGGGGATATCCCAATAGTCCCGCGCCCAGCTGTCCGGCAGCCGCCCGGAGGGGCAGACGCTCCCTTCCAGGATCTCGGCCAGCGCGGCCCCGCCGGCCATCCCCGGCAGCCCCGCCCAGAGGATCGCGTCCGGGATATCCACCCAGTCCATCGCGATCGGGTAGCCGGTGTTCAGGACGACGACCAGCCTGTCAAACCGCGCCCGGAGGGCGGAAAGCATCCCCTTTTCCGCATCGGTCAGGTAGTATTCCCCCTTGACCGGCCGGTTGTCCACCGACTCGCCGGTCCCGCGGGTGATGACGTAAACGGCGGTACCGCTCATATCGCGGGCGGCGGCCAGCATCTCTTCCGGCGGGAGGGCTTCCTGCTCATCTGTGTAGAAATCAAACAGCGCCTCATTCAACCGGAGGCTGGAGAATTCCCGGATGCCGCGGGCAAACCGGATGCCGTAGCGGGGGTTGATCTTGCCCGCCCCGACGGTCCCCAGCCGGAAGACCGCGGCCCCCGCGCCAAAGGCGTTGACTGCCGCCCCTTTGCCCAACGGGAGGGCGCCGTTTTCGTTTTTCAGAAGGACGATCCCTTCCTCCGCCGCCTGGAAGACCAGCCGGTCGTGCTCCGGCCAGCTTTCGCCGGGGGAAACTTTCGGCAGCGTGCGCAGGACGGCGGAATAGGGCTCGACCGGGACGCCGTCGGCGTCGACCGCACCCCGGTATTCGATCTTATATTCTCTGCCGTATTCCCGCAGGACGCCCCGTAAAAACAGCCCGACCGCCTGCCGGCCGAAATACCCGGCCCCGAGGATGACCTTCCCGGCCTTCACCCCGTCGACCAGCAGCTCGCCCGGATGGGCCGGATCGATGTTTTTGCTGACCATCAGGCTGTAGCAGCCGGAGAAGTCGTGGTTGATCATGTACATCCTTCCGTCGACATCGTCGATGTTCCAGACAGGGCCGCTCATCGCGAAAACGGAAGCGCCCTGGCTTTTTTCCCGTCCGGCGTTGACCAACAGGTTGGTGGTTGCGTCCATACGACATCCTTCTTTCTTATGTTTTTTCCATTATAACGCAGACGGGCAAAAGCGTCTATTGCCGTTTTTCCTGTCCGGCGGGCGGCAAAAAACAGCAATTTCCCCCGGATACAGCGGCCGGCCGCCCTTTATACCCGCAAACAGACGAAAGTTTACAAAAAATCCTTGCTTTATCGTGGGGACTGCGGTATACTGAATATAACTTTGCCGGTTCACCGGCCACGATCCAGAAAGGAACATCCATAATGAATAAATTGCGTTCGATCCTTGCCGCCGGCGCGGCGGCGGCGGTGGCCGGCTGCCTGTTCACCGGCTGCGGCAACAGCGTCGATCCGGCGGATATCGACTATTCGGTACAGCTGCTGGCCCCGGAGGAAGGGGACGACATCGCCGTATTTGAAACGAGTTTGGGCGATATCACCGCCGTCCTCTACACCGACGAGGTGCCGGAGGTCGTGCAGAACTTCAAAGATCTGGTAAACGAGGGCTTCTTCGACGGCCAGGTGATCTACCAGGTCGTCCCGACGGTCGGGGCGGAGATGTTCGGCAGCTCGACCGACGACGGCAACTCCCCCAGCTCCAACACCGGCTCCCCGATCAAGGCCCAGTATTCGGACAACCTCTGGCCCTTCTCCGGGTCGCTGGCGGCCCTCTGCAACGAAATGGGTCAGCTTTGGAACAAGGGCAACTACTACGATTCCCGTTCCTTCTTCATCGCCGATATGCCGGTTGACGAGGAGACCGTTTCCCAGATGCAGACCTATTATTTCCCGGCGATGATGACCAACGCCTTTGAGGAACTGGGCGGGATCCCCGGCATTTCCCAGATGCACACCGTCTACGGCAAGGTCATCGACGGGATGGAGATCGTCAATGAGATCATGTCGCTCCCCCGCACCGAGATCGACATGACCGAAGCGGGGGTCGACGCCAGCGAGTATGAACAGGGTTATACCCTGGACGAGCCGGTGACGATTGAAAAAGTCACCCTCGGCTCTTTCCACGCCGAAGATTATGACCAGCTGGACAACACTCTCACCCAGGAAGCGTACGACCAGATGGTCTACGAGAGTGAAGAGGAACAGCGCCAGATCGACGAGGCGATCGCCAACGGCACCTATGGAACCGAAGAGAGCGTGTCCGAAGCGTCTGAAGAAACGAGCGAAGGCTAAATAGGGAGGATTACGGCATGATCAATTTCAGAGAAGCAAAACCCGGCGATACGCTGGTCACGATGCGCACCAACATGGGTTCCATCCAGTTTCTGATGTTCCCGGAGGTCGCGCCCAAAGCGGTCGAGAACTTTGTCACCCACGCGAAAGAGGGCTACTACAACGGCATCATCTTCCACCGGGTCATCGACGGTTTCATGATCCAGGGCGGCGACCCGACCGGCACCGGCATGGGCGGCGAGAGCATCTGGGGGAAGAATTTCGAGGACGAGTTCTCCCCCGAGGCCCACAATTTCCGCGGCGCCCTCTCGATGGCCAACGCCGGCCCCGGCACCAACGGCAGCCAGTTCTTTATCGTCCAGGCCGGCCCGGTCGACCGCCGGATGTTCCCGATGCTGGGGCGTCAGTACGGGGTCAAGCTGGACGAGGAGACCCAGGACAAATACGCCGAAGTGGGCGGTACCCCCTGGCTGGACAACCACCACACCGTCTTCGGGCAGGTGGTCAAGGGGATGGCGGTCGTCGATGCGATCGCGGCCCAGCCGGTCGGCTTCCAGGACAAGCCCAAAACCGATATCGTCATCGAGTCGATGGAGGTCGAGACGGTCGGGTAAGCGGCTGTTTTGCAAATGTTTTGCAGATAGGAAAAGAGCGTGGAACTTATATCCACGCTCTTTAGCTTGTCGATAAAGTCCTATAGAAATAGAAAATCGACTTTTCGATACGCACAAAAATTAAATCACATTTTTTCCGGCGGCATGTACGGCGGAAAAAATACCTTGATCGGGACAAGTGTCGACCGTAGGCAGGCTGTCAGTCCCGATGTTCTCTGTCGAAAAACTCGTTTTTCGACAGTCTAAGCCCTCCCCGGGAGACCGGGGAGGGCGGATAAGCGTTTAATCCAGTTCGAGCGCGCCGGTATACAGCTGATAGTAGGTGCCTTTGAGCTTGAGCAGGTCTTCGTGGGTGCCGCGTTCGATGATCCGGCCGTGGTCGAGGACC
>CALXKG010000209.1 GCA_944388825.1 uncultured Clostridia bacterium
CCCATAACCCTGTTTGGAAAGGAGCGTTTTCCATGGAAGCATTCCAGTATTACACCCCCACAAAAGTCATCTTCGGCAAGGACACCCATAAGCAGGTCGGAGCGGTCATCCGTTCCTACGGCTTTACCAAAGTGCTCTTCCACTACGGCTCCGGGTCGATCAAGCGCACCGGCCTTTATGACCAGATCGTCGCCTCGTTAAACGAGGCGGGGGTAGCGTTTGTCGAACTGGGCGGCGTCGAGCCGAACCCGAAGATCTCGCTGGCCCGCAAGGCGGCAAAGCTGGCGGCGGAAGAGAAGGTCGACATGATCCTGGCGGTCGGCGGCGGGTCGGTCCTCGACTCTTCCAAAGCGGCGGCGGCCGGGGCGGCGAACGGCTGCGACCCCTGGCTTTTCTCGATCGGCGAACGGAAACCGGAAAAATCCCTGCCGGTCGGCGCGGTGCTGACCATCTCGGCGGCCGGGAGCGAAATGAGCAACTCCTGCGTCATCACAAACGAAGAGGGCTGGCTCAAGCGCGGCTTCAACACCGACTTAAACCGCCCGCTCTTTGCGGTCATGAACCCGGAACTGACCTACACCGTCTCCCCCTACCAGACCGCCTGCGGCATCACCGATATTATGATGCACACGCTGGAGCGGTACTTCTGCTTCAACGCGGACAACCACCTGACCGACCGGATCGCCGAAGGGCTTTTAAAATCGGTTATCGAGGCGGGCAAAGCGGCGATCGAAAACCCCTGCGACTACGAAGCCCGGGCGACGCTGATGTGGGCGTCGTCGATGTCCCACAACAACCTCACCGGCAACGGGCGGGACTACTTCATGCGCTGCCACCAGATCGAGCACGAGCTGTCGGGAATGTACGACCGGGTCGCCCACGGGGCGGGCCTGGCGGTCGTCTTCCCGGCCTGGGCGAAGTTTATCTATAAAAACGAGCGGGCGCTCCCGCACTTCTGCCAGTACGCCACCCGCGTCTGGGGGATCGACATGGATTTCGACCATCCCGAGCGCACCGCCCTCCAGGGCATCGAGGCGACCGAGGCGTATTTTAAGCGCATCGGGATGCCGGTGCGGCTGTCGGAACTGGATATCGACGACACAAAGTTTGACGAAATGGCGGAAAAGTGCACCTTCTTCGGCAAACGGGTCCTGCGGGACTACATCCCGCTGGGGAAAGAAGAGATCATGGAAATTTACAGGCTGGGGCTGTAAGGCACAGGCCGGCGGGAACTTCCCGCCGGCCTGAGACTGTCGAAAAACGAGTTTTTCGACAGATAACATCGGGACTGCATGCCTCCCTACGGTCGACACTTGTCCAGATCAAGGTATTTTTTCCGCCGTACATGCCGCCGGAAAAAATGTGATTTAATTTTTATGCGTATCGAAAAGTCGCTTTTCTATTTCTACAGGACATTATCGACAAGCTAAGGCCGGCGGGTAGTTCCGCCGGCCTGTTTTTTATCCATAACCATGCATGACCGGAAAACCGCCGTCCATACTAAGCACCGGGACTTTTTTCGGAAAGGGATGGATTTATGCGAACAGGCAGAATAAAACGGAAGCTGGCGCGGAAAAAACGCCGCTTTTCCAGGCGTTTCCTGCGGCTGCTGCGGCGGGTCGCCCGCGGGGCGGCGCTGGCGGCGGGGATACCGGCGCTCGCACTGATCGGGGCGGTGGCCTATTTCCAGGCGGCGCTGCCGGACGTCTACTACACCGAAGACCCGGAGGCGTTTTCCATCCGGCAGTACCGGATACTGGACGCGGTGCGCGAGGCGGAAGAGGCGGTTCCGGCGCTGATCGGGACGGCGGACGCCGAGAAGGAGGCGGAAAAGCTGGCCGAAAGCCTGAAGGAGGCCGGGGAGACCAGCCGGTTTTCGCTTCTGCTGGGCGGCGTCCTTCCGGTCAAGACGGTCTCGGTCGTTCAGACCGAGACCCGGTATGTCGTCCCGAGCGGAAATGTATTCGGGCTGAAAATGCTGACCGACGGGGCGGTCGTCGCGGCGCTGTCGCCGGTCGAAACCTCTTCCGGCACCGTCTGCCCCGCCCGGCAGGCGGGGCTGCAGGCCGGGGACATCATCCTGTCGGCCGGCGGGGAGGAGATCGACTCGTATGACGCGCTGGCGGCGGCGGTGACGGCCGCCGGGGAGAGCGGCACGGAACTGGCGGTCGTCTATGAGCGGAAAGGGGAAGAGCATACGGCCGGGCTCTCTCCCGCCCTGTCGGCGGACGGGCAGTGGCTTATGGGGGTCTGGGTGCGGGACTCCTCGGCCGGGATCGGGACGATCACCTTCTACGACCCCGGCTCCGGCTGTTTTGCAGCGCTGGGGCACGGGGTCTGCGACGCCGACACCGGCATCCTGCTGCCGCTCCAGTGGGGCAAGGTCTGCGGCGCGACGGTGCTGGGGGTGACGCGGGGAAGCGCCGGAAGCCCCGGGGAGCTGGAAGGGGCGTTTTTAAACAGCGCCTTTTCCCTTTCGGGGCTGCTGGGGAAAGACGGGCTGGTGAGCGCGGGGACGGTGCTCCAGAACCTCTCCTGCGGGCTGATGGTCCGGGCGGACGGGGACAGCCTCATCCGGGCGGCGGACAACCAGATGCTGCCGGTCGGGGCGGCGCAGGAGGTCCATTCGGGGGAGGCGCAGATCCTCTCGACCATCAGCGGCAGCGAGCCGCAGCTCTTCTCCGCCCAGATCGAGAAGGTGTCCTATTCGGAGGACGAGCCTTCCCGCAACCTGGTCATCCGGATCACCGACCCGGCCCTGATCGCCGCCACCGGCGGGATCGTCCAGGGGATGAGCGGCAGCCCGATCCTGCAGGACGGCAAGCTGGTCGGGGCGGTCACCCATGTCTTTGTCAGCGACCCGGAAAAGGGGTACGGCATCTTTGCCGAGACGATGCTGACGGCGCTGGATGAGGCGGCGGAGATGGAAAAGGCAGGATAAAATGCAGGCCGAGTTGTATATTCCTGCAAAATGCGGCGACAAACCCGGCAGAATAGGCAAAAAATACCGGCGGTTTTAACCCCCTTTGTAAAAGATTGGCCTACCGCAGGTGGGTAAGATATGGTATAATATAGCCGGATAAACCGGATGTACAAGGTTTTACCCAAAATAGACGGAAGAAAATAGAAGACAGGCTGATAACCGACAGGCTGGAGGACAGAAAGCGATGGTTCTGCATCAGGAGAGAGGATATGTCTGCGAACGGGTGCCCGGCTGCGGGGTGCTCGCCGTCGCGGGGGGCATCTGCGGCGGGTACGGGGTCATTTGCTGCGGACACACCTTCCCGCTGGCCCAGACCGGCAACATCATCGGGATGTGGGAGACGGTTTCCGGCGGGCAGTGGCAGGAAGCGGCGCTGCACCTGCTGATGCTCCTGCTGTATGTAGCGGGGATCACCGCCACCGTTTTACTGCCGGAAAAGCTGGAACGGATGGGCGGCAAGCGGCTCAGTTATGCCGCCGTCCTGCTGGCGGAAGGGCTGTGCGTGGCCGCGTCGCTCTTTATCCCGGGGAGCCTGCCGGGGATTCTGCGGGTCGGGCCGCTGTTCCTCCTGTCGGCGCTCCAGTACAACACCTTTAAAAGCTGCGAAGGGGTCGCCGCCGCCAGCCTCTTCTGCACCAACAACATCCGGCAGATGACCATCAGTTTCTGGGATTGGAAAAAAGACCGGAACCCGGAAGCCGTCCATAAGATGCGGGTCTATGGGGCGATGCTCCTCTGCTACAGCGCAGGAGTGCTCGCCGGGTGCTTTGGCGCGGGGATCGGGCAGTGGGTGCTGGTCCCGGCGGCAGCGGCCTATCTGCTGCTGGCGGCGCTGGTGGCCGGAAAGAAAAGGTAAAAGATAAACAGCCGTGCCTTCAGGAACTCTGAAGACACGGCTGTTTTGGTTTACAGGTCAAGGCGGTACCGCTCTCCCTTTTCCGTGGCTGCGCAGGGGCGGAAGCCGAGGCTTTCAAAACACCGGCGGGAAGCCGGGTTCCAGCGGTAGATCTCATCCACCCATAAGGCCGGATAGCCGAGGGATTTCCCGCGGCTAATTAACGCGCCGATTACCTTTTTCCCGACCCCTTTCCCCCGGCAGGCGGGGTCGCCGATGACGATGGGCATATCCTCCTGCCAGAAGGTGACGTCGCCGATCGGCCGCCAGCTTTCCCCTTCCCGCAGCTCGATCCAGTAAAGCTCCCCCTGCCGGTTCAGGTAGTCGTACATCTGCCGCACCCGGTCGGGCGTATAAGGGGTATGGTTGCCGTCGACGAGGTAAACGGTATCCGTATCCCGGTACCAATCGCAGGCGATGGAAAAATCCCCGTCGTACTTCCGCAGGCGGAGGGTACCGTCTATGGGGAGGAGGTCCGGCTGGGGAATGTTTTGGATGGGCATGGAAAGGGTCCTTTCTTGAGAATTTTTATAGTTATCGTAACAATACAACTTTTCGGAAGGCACGAACTTCAGCCTCCCTCCCCGAGGGAGGTGGCGCGGATGCGCCGGAAGGAGTGGGAAAAACAAGCAAAAGCTGTTTTTTCCTCAAGATATTTTGCTTATTGGGTTATATAGCGAAGCTATTTAACCCCATTCCTTCAGTCGGCGGATGTGTATCCGCTAAGTTGTCAATACAATTCTTCAAACGTCCCAAACGCGTCCGGGCTGTAATACACCGCGCCGTCCGCCGCGTAAACCAGCCGCTCGCTGCCCCTGCGCCCGCCGGCGTAGTTGACGTCGCACTGTTTCCAGTCCCCGTCCGGCAGCAGCC
>CALXKG010000210.1 GCA_944388825.1 uncultured Clostridia bacterium
GCGTCTGGGGGGAAGCCTACTACGCCAAAAATACCAATACGGTCACTTCCCATATCCGCCACCTGCGGGAAAAGCTGGGGGAGGCCGGTTATATCCGCACCGTCTGGGGCGTCGGGTATAAGCTGGGGGAGGAGGGGGCGCATGGCCGTTAAGGAATTGTTCTGGGCCAAAAAGCCCTACCGGCCGGTGGTTTTAAAGATCTTCCGGGAGATGCTGGGGCTGCTGGTCAAGGCGGCGGCCGCGATTTTCGCCATCCGGGTGCTGGGCTACCGGAAGATCGGGAACTTCCTCACCGCCCTGATCATGCGGCTGTCCGGCAGGGATGACTGGGAGTGGGCGCAGGGGATCTATTTTACCTATATCCGGCAGAATATCGAGTACTGGATGTTTTACGCCTTCGCCGTCTTTTTCCTCGTCTTCTGCTGGATGCTGCTAAACCGGTTTACCCGCTATTTCGACGTGATCCTCTCCGGGGTCGACCAGCTGGTCGAGGGCGGGGACAAGCCCTTTTCGATGCCGCCGGAGCTGAAGTTTATGGAGGAGCGGCTGACCGAAGTGCGTGGGCGGCTGCAAGCGGCGGCAAAGGCCGAGCGGGAGGCGGAGAAGCGGAAAAGCGACTTCCTGCTGAGCCTGGCCCACGATATCCGCACGCCGCTCACCTCGGTGCTGGGCTACCTCTCGCTGCTGGAAGAGGGGAAAGCGGGGGAGGCCGAGCGGGAGAAGTACCTTTCGATCACCCTGCGCAAGGCGCGGCAGATGCAGAAGCTGGTCGAGGAATTTTTCGAGGCGGCGCGGTTTGCCTACGCGGGGGTCAAGCTGCGGCTGCAGCCCATCGACCTGTCGGTGCTGCTCCTCCAGCTGGCGGACGAGATGCTGCCCCAGCTGACCGCCGCCGGGCGGGCGCTGCGGGTTACGCTGCCGGAGCGCATACCGGTCATGGCCGACCCCGACCAGCTGGTGCGGGTCTTCCAGAACCTGCTGCGCAACGCCTGCGCTTACGGGGAGGAGGGGACGGTGCTGTTGACCGCCAGCGCCGGGAAGCGCCAGGCGGCCGTCTCGGTCAGCAACCCCGGCACGGTGCCGGAGGAGGCGCTTTCCCGGCTGTTCGAGCGGCTCTACCGCCGGGACCCGTCCCGGGGGAGCGGCGGGGCCGGGCTGGGGCTTACGATCGCCCGGGAGATCGTCCGGCTGCACGGCGGGACGGTTTCCGCCCGGTGCGCGGACGGCCGGACGGTGTTGACCGTGACGCTGCCGGTGGGGGAGGCAAAAGGGGGATAGCCGGTTTTGGGCGGCTGTGCGATCCGGAAGACCTGTCCGCAGAAAGCGCACACTTTCCCCGGTTTTTTGCCGAAAAACGTTGAAAACCGCCGTCAAATGTGATACAATAAAGAAAAAACAGCGGTAAAAACTCCCAGCCGCGAAAGGGGAAGCAGAGATGCAATACGATTTTACTTCGATCATGGATCGGGCCGGCAAGGACTCGATCGCCGTCGACAAGATCCCGATTCCCGGGGTGGAAGTCCGGGAAGGGTTTTCCAAAATCCCGATGTGGGTCGCCGATATGAACTTTGCGACCGTCCCGACCATCCAGGAAGAGGTCATCAAACGGGTGCAGCACCCGGCGTTCGGCTACTTCAGCCCGTCGGACGCGTACTTTGACTCGATCATCCGCTGGCAGAAGGTCCGCCACGGGGTCGAGGAGCTCAGCAAAGAGGACATCGGCTATGAAAACGGCGTGCTGGGGTGTGTCGCGTCGGCGCTGCGGGCCTTTACCGCCCCCGGCGAGGCGATCCTCCTCCACTCGCCCACCTACATCGGCTTTACCGGCACCGTCAACAACGCCGGCCGCAAGATCGTCCACAGCGAGCTTTACCAGGACGAGCAGGGCGTCTGGCGGATGGACTATGAGGACATGGACCGGAAGCTGAAGGAAAACCACATCCATTTCGCGGTCTTCTGTTCCCCCCATAACCCCACCGGCCGGGTCTGGGAACGGGAAGAGATCGAAAAGGCGATGGCGGTCTACCGGGAGAACGACTGCGTCGTCGTCTCGGACGAGATCTGGAGCGACATTATCCTTGCGGGCCATGAGCATATCCCGACCCAGTCGGTCAGCGACGACGCCCGGATGCGGACGATCGGCATCTACGCCCCCTCCAAGACCTTCAACCTGGCGGGGCTGATCGGCTCCTACCACATCATCTACAACCCCTACCTCCGCGACCGCTTGAACGCCGAGGCGAACACCACCCACTACAACTCGATGAACGTGCTGAGTATGCACGCGCTGGTCGGCGCCTACAAGCCGGAAGGGGAAGAGTGGGTAGACCAGCTGTGCGAGGTGCTCAGCGATAACGTCGACTACGCCTACAACTACATCCTCTCCCACTTCGCGGGGGTCAAGCTGGCCAGGCCTCAGGGCACCTATATGCTCTACCTGGACTGCGAAGGCTGGTGCAAGGCCCATGGGATGGAGATGGACGAGCTGCTGAAAAAGGGCCCGGAGGTCGGCGTCATCTGGCAGGACGGCCGTCCCTTCAACCGCCCCTACGCGATCCGCTTAAACCTCGCCGTACCCCACAGCCTGGTCGTCGAGGCGATGGAAAGGCTGGACAAATACGTCTTTAACGCGGAGTAAATTCCCCGCTTCCGCAGCCGTCCGGGCAATATCCCGGGCGGCTTTTTTATCCGGATGGGCGGATACATCCTGCGGCGGCATTCTTGCATTTCCCGCCGTCTTATGGTATCCTGAATATAAAAACACCGGAAAGGGGACAAAAACCATGCTGACGATCCGACAGGCCGGGGAGGCCGATATCGACCTCACGACCGAATTTTTTATGCGGCTGTGGCCGGAACACGAATACGGGGAACTGCGGGAGGAGATATCTGGGATCATCGGGAAGGCGGACGCCGCCATCTATCTGGCTTTTTTGGACCGGCGGCCGGCCGGCGCGGCCCAGTGCTCGCTCCGCCGGGACTATGTGGAGGGGACGGTTTCCTCCCCGGCGGGGTACCTGGAGGGGATCTATGTCCTGCCCGACTACCGGCGGCAGGGGATCGCCGGGAGCCTCCTACGCTGCTGTGAAAACTGGGCGAAGGCCCGGGGGTGCAGGGAGTTCGGCAGCGACTGCGCGCTGGACAACGAGGAAAGCTACCGCTTCCATCTCGGCGTCGGGTTTGCCGAGGCCGCCCGGGTCATCTGCTTTGCGAAGGAACTGCGGGACGAAAAGGACGACCGGGACGACGAAGGGTTTATCTATGTCCCGCCGGCCTTCCTGCGGGAGGAGCCGGAAAAACCGGATAAGCCGGAACCGGCGGAAAAACCGGCAAGATCTTCCGCCGGTACGGTCAGGATCCGGCTGGACGATGAAGACGAAGACTGACCGCCCCGCACCGGGAAGGAGGGCCCCCCATGCAGGCTGACCTTGTCCATATGCTGATCCAGCTGGCCGGCAGCTTTAACCTTCCGGCCGGCCGGTTTATCCCGGGCGGGACGCCGGAAGGGCGGTTTGACGGCGGGATCCGCGCCTGGCTGGAGCCGGGGTTTGACGAAACGGCGTTTCTGGAGGAGACCTGCCGCCTGCTGGGACCGGCGGGGCTGGGGCGGATGCTCGACCGGTTCGGCTGCCGGACCCTGTTCCTGCTGGCGGAAGGGGCGCTTTATACCTGCGGCCCTTATCTGGACGCCCCGAATACCCGCCGGGCGTCCGACCTGGTCTGGCAGCGGCTTGCCCCGTCCCATCCGGATGTGCAGGATGGGGCGGGATCGGTCTTTGAGTACCGCAGCAGCCTGCCGGTCGTCGCCGACGAAGGGGCGTTTATCCGGGCGTTCCAGCGGTTGGCCGCCCCGCTGTTTGGCGGGCTTCCGCCCGTCCTGCGGGAGTGGGAGGAGGGGGAACCCCCCGTCCGCGGAAGCCCTGCCGCCGGTGAGGCAGAGCGGGCGGAGCGGTATGAACAGTCGATGGCGGCGTCGATGATCGGGCGGCGGTACCAGGCGGAAAACGCCTGGCTGGACGCGGTGCTGACCGGGGACGAGGAAAAGGCGCTCGCGGCGCTGCGGGAGCTGACCCGCTACCAGCTGCCCGGGCGGTTTGACACCCTCCGGGGGCGGCAGAACCTGCTGATCATCCTAAACACCCTTTTGCGGAAAAACCTGGAGCGGGCGGGCATCCATCCGGCCTTTATCGACGGCATCTCCCGGGAGTTTTCCGGCCGGATCGAAAGCTGCATCACCGCCCGGGAGCTGCAGGCGCTCCGCCGGGATATGGTGGTGGGCTACTGCCGCCTGATCCGCGAGACGGCGGTCAGGGGCTATTCCGCCCTTCTGCAGGGGGTGATGAACGACGCGCTGCTCCACCTGGACGGCGACGCCTCCCCCCGGACGCTGGCCGCCCGGGCCGGGGTCAGCGAAAGCTATCTGGCGACCCGCTTTAAGGCCGAGACGGGGCTCACCCTCAGCCGCTGGCTGCGGCAGCGCCGGGTCGGCCGGGCGAAGGAACTGCTGTCCGCCGGGATGACCACCTCCCAGGCGGCGGAGCAGGTCGGGATTCTGGACGTCAGCTATTTTATCCGCATCTTCAAACGGGAGACGGGCGTGACCCCCGGGCAATACCGGGCGTCGGCCCGGGAGACGGACGCGGCGGTGAAAAAATAGTCCGCACTTTCCACAAAAAAGTCCTATACAGCGGGAAGTTTCCGTGCTACAATGGGAGGGAAGGATAAAACGGGCCGGCGCGGAATCCCGGTCCCTGGAAGATTGGAAAGGAGTCTTTTGCGATGCTGTACCCTGTTATGACCAGATCGCGGATGCTGTTCGACCTCGGCGGCGTCTGGGCCTTCCGGATGGAGGACGAAGAGGGCCAGGGCGAGCGGGAAGGCTGGGCCGGGAAACCGCTGCCCCAGCCGATGACGATGGCGGTCCCCGCCTCCTATAACGATTTAAAAGCCTGCGCGAAGCTGCGGGACTACCGCGGCACCGTCTATTACCAGACGGTCGTCCGGCTCTCCCGGCCGATGCTGGAGGAGCGGCTGGTGCTCCGCTGCGGGGCGGTCACCCACCATGCGAAGGTGTATTTAAACGGCGCGCTCGTGATGTCCCACCGGGGCGGCTTCCTGCCGTTTGAGGCGGAGGTGGGCGGGCACGCCCATCCGGGCGACAACCTGCTGACCATTGCCGTCGACAACCGGATCGACCATACCACCCTGCCGGTCGGCGAGCAGAAGGTCACCCCCGCCGGGGAGAAGGTCAACGCCACCAACTTTGACTTTTTCAACTACGCCGGCATCACCCGCCCGGTCAAGCTGTACACCACGCCCCAGGACTATATCGCCGACCTGACGCTCACCGCGGACGTCGATTTTGCGTCCGGCTCCGCCACCCTCCACTACGCCATCTCGGCGCTGGGCGAAGGGGAGGCGCGGATCGAGGTGTATGACGAAGACGGGCAGCTGGCGGCGCGCGGCGAGGGCAAGACCGGCGCGCTTAAGATCGAAAACGTCCGGCTCTGGCAGCCGATGGACGCCTACCTCTATGAGGTGCGGGCCTGTTTCGGGATGGACGAGTATGTCCTGCCCTACGGCGTCCGGACGGTCCGGGTGGACGGGACCCGCTTTCTCATCAACGAGCGCCCCTTCTATTTCAAAGGCTACGGCAAGCATGAGGACACCTACCCCAACGGCCGGGGCTTAAACGAGGCGATGAACGTCAAAGACCTCGCCCTGCTCAAATGGCAGGGAGCTAACTCCTTCCGCACCAGCCATTACCCCTATTCGGAGGAGATGCTCCGGCTCTGCGACCGGGAGGGGATCGTCGTCATCGACGAGTGCCCGGCGGTCGGGCTGCATCTGCGGATGGGCGGCGGCTTTTTCGGCGCGACCCCCGGCGCGACCTTCGACCCCGTGACTGGCATCAAAACCGGCGAACACCATAAGGATGTCCTCCACGACCTGGTGGCGCGGGATAAGAACCTCGCCTGCGTCGTCATGTGGAGCATCGCCAACGAGCCGGATTCCAACGGCGAAGGGGCGGAAAGCTATTTTGCCCCCCTCTTCCAGCTGATGCGGACGCTCGACCCCCAGCACCGCCCCTGCACGCTGGTCAACTGCCAGAAGCTGGCCGACGCGGAGAAGGAAGTTAGCCTCCGGTACGCCGACGTCATCTGCTTAAACCGTTACTACGGCTGGTACGACTGCGGCGGCGATCTCCAGTCGGCCGAAAAGCTGCTGCGGGAAGAGCTGGAAAAGTGGTCGGCCTATGGCAAACCGATCGTCTTCACCGAGTTCGGCGCCGACACGGTCGCCGGCTTCCACGACGCGACGCCGGTCATGTTCACCGAGGAATACCAGGTCGATTATTACGAGATGAATACCCGTGTGTTTGACGAATTCCCGGCCGTCCAGGGCGAGCAGGTCTGGAACTTTGCCGACTTCGCCACCTCCCAGGGGGTCGTCCGGGTGCAGGGCAATAAGAAAGGTCTCTTCACCCGCGACCGCAAGCCGAAGATGGCCGCCCACTTTATGCGGCGGCGGTGGCTGTCGATCCCGGATTTCGACTATAAGAAATAAGCGCGCATGAAAAGTGGCCGTTTCCGTTTTGGAAGCGGCCATTTTTGCAAGGTGGGTCATTGTTATTCAAACAATTTCACCCCTCCTCCCGCAGCTCCACCGCCAGCCTTTTCAAAATCCGTTTTTCCAGCCGGGATATGTAGGACTGGGAGATGCCGATCCGGTCGGCGACCTCCTTTTGGGTGTACTCCTTCCCGCCGCCCAGCCCGAACCGCAGCTGCATGATCTCCCGTTCCCGGAGGGGCAGCCGCCCGACCGCCGCCCGGAGGGCCGCCTTCTCCGCTTCGGCCTCCAGCGACTCGCTGACGGCGTTTTCGGGGGAGCCGAGCACGTCGCTGAGCAGCAGCTCATTCCCGTCCCAGTCGACGTTTAAGGGCTCGTCAAAGGACACCTCGCTCCGGAGGCGGGAGGTCTTGCGCAGGTGCATCAGGATCTCGTTTTCGATGCAGCGGGAGG